>CANGIH010000031.1 GCA_947453875.1 Planctomycetaceae bacterium
ACCAACTCCCCGATCCGTTCTTCACGATCGCCACGCAGAATCCGATCGAGCAGGAGGGCACCTATCCCCTCCCCGAGGCGCAGCTCGACCGCTTCATGTTCAACATCAAGGTCGGCTACCCGTCGGCCACCGAGGAGGAGCAGATCCTCATGGCGACGACCCGTGCCGAAAAGCCGGAGGTGCGGAAGGTGCTCTCGGGCCGCGCGATCGTCAACATCCAGAAGCTCGTCGGGAGCGTCGCGGTCAGCGAATATGTCGTGAAGTATGTCGCCCGTCTCGTGCGGGCCACGCGTCCGAAGGATCCGCAGGCGCCCTCCTATGTCGCCGAGTTGGTCGACTGGGGGGCCGGTCCGCGTGCCGGGCAGTTCCTCATCCAGGGGGGCAAGGCGATGGCGGCGATGGACGGCCGTTTCAGCGTCTCCATCGAGGATGTCCGCCGGATCGCCGTGCCTGTGCTGCGGCATCGCATCGCCACCAATTTCCAGGCCCAGGCCGATGGGCTGACGAGCGAATCGATCGTGGAGCGTCTCGTCCGTGAGGTGCCCGAGCCGGAGATTCCCAGGCTCGTGAAGTGAAGCTTCCGGGACGCCCGAGGCGTCCCCTGAAGGGGAAGGTGGGGCGAAGTCCCACTGCGTCGTTCCCCAGCCCCGGAGTGCGGACGCCATGGTGCGTGCTGTCGAGGAATACCTGAAGCCGGAGGTCGTGCGACAAATCGCGCGACTGGATCTCCGCGCCCAATTCATCGTCAAGGGCTTCCTCCAGGGGCTCCACGCCAGCCCCTACCAGGGCTTCTCGGTGGAGTTCAGCGAACACCGCAAATACACGCACGGAGACGACCCCAAGGGGATCGACTGGCTCGTCTACGCGAAGACCGACAAGCACTACGTCAAGAAGTTCGAGGCGGAGACCAACATCACCGGCTACCTGGCGATCGACACCAGCGCCAGCATGGCCTACACCTACCGCCAGAAGCTCTCGAAGCTCGATTACTCGATCTCCCTCGCTGCGGCGCTCTGCTGGCTGATGGTCCACCAGCAAGATCCCTGTGGCCTGATGGTGTTTGACGAGAAGCTCCATGCGAGCCTCCCCGCCCGGTCGAAGCGATCGCAGATCGCCCAGGTGCTCTCGGTGCTTTCCAAAGTGAAGCCCTCGGGGAAGACCGACGTCGCTCGGAGCCTCGTCCAAATCGGTGCCATGCTGCGCAACCGCTCGCTCGTGATGGTGTTCAGCGACCTTCTCGCCGACCCCGATCCGATCCGTGATGCCCTTCTCCGCCTCCGTCACCGCGGGCACGACGTGATCCTTTTTCACGTCCTCGACGAGGCGGAGGTGAGGTTTCCCTTCGACGGCATGGTCGAGCTCACGGAGCCCGAGAGCGGCGACAAGCTCGTGATCGACGCCGACGGGGCCCGCAAGGAATACGTCGAGGCGATCCGCGGATTCCGTGAGGACTATCGGCGCACCTGCTTCCATGCCGGCATCGACTATGTCCCCATCGACACGAGCATGCAGTTTGATCGTGCGCTGATGGAATACCTCGTCAGCCGTCGGAACAGGTTTTAGGAATCCGCCCCCTCCCATGGGACTGTCATTCCTCACTCCCGCGCTCCTCGCCGGGGTCGGCCTCGTGGCGATCCCGGTGATCCTCCATCTCATCATGCGGCGCAAGCCCGTGCCGAGGGAGTTTCCGGCGCTACGATTCCTCCGGGAGCGTGCCGTGTCCAACCGGCGTCGCCTGCGGATCAGCCACCTGCTTCTGCTGCTGTTGCGGATGGCCGCGCTGGTCGTGCTCGCCGTCGCGCTGGCGCGTCCGACGCTCCGTAGTGCCGGTTGGCTCGGGGCAGGGGAAGGGCCGGTGGCCGCGGTGCTCGTTTTCGATACGTCGCCGCGGATGGAGTTGCGGCAGGCCAACCGCACCCGGCTCCAGGAGGCGGGGACGCTTGCCCGGGCGCTGTTCGCGAAGCTCCCCCCCACCAGCCAGGTCGCGGTGATCGACACTGCCGGGGGGCCGGTATCGTTCGCGCCGACGGTGGCGGCGGCGGTAGCCCGTGTCGATCGCCTGGCGGTCGCCACCGCGGTTCAGACGCTCCCGGCGGCGATGCAGGAGGGCTACCGTCTCCTCGAAACCGTGCCTGGACAGCGTCACGAGATGTTCGTGTTCACCGACTGCTCGCAGGGAGCGTGGGAGGGGCGGACAGCGACCGAACTGGTCAAGGCCCACGCCGACACCTCCGTCCTGTGGATCGACGTCGGCGCCCGGGCATCGCAGAACTTTGCCCTCGAATCGCTCGACATGTCGACCGACCAGCCGACGGCCGGCGGCACGCTCGGCATCACCGTGGGGACGAAGCGGGTCGGACCGGATGCCAATCGCCCCGTCGCAGTCGAGTTGCTCGGTGCCGACGGCCGTTATGCCCGCCGCGCGGTCAAACCGGTGGCGTGGAAGGAGGGGCAGGAGGGGCAGGTCGAGTTCGAGCTGAACGGACTTGAACCGGGTGTGCGGCAGGGACGTGTGGTGCTCGATGGCTCCGACGACATGGAAGCTGACAATGCCCGCTACTTCACCGTCGAGGTGGGCATGCCGGCGAAGATCCTGATCGCGGCACCCGCGCCCGCCGCCGACACCGGCCGTTTCCTTTTTCAGGCGATTGCGCCGGCCGCCCTGAGAAAAGCGGGGAAAGGGCGGTTCGATGCGACGCTCGTCGATCTCGCCAGGCTCGACGCCACCCCCTGGGATGGCTATCAGGGAATCGTGCTCGTCGACCCGCCACCACTCGATGACAGGACCCTCGACCTCCTCTGGCAGTGGGTGGCTGGTGGCCGCGGGCTCGTCGTCTGGCTCGGGCCGCGGGCTGCCGATGCCAACCGCTTCAATTCGGAGGCGGCGATCAAACTGCTCGGGGGCAGGATTGTGCGCGTGTGGCGCAGTCCCGGCGAGGACAACTTCATCGCCCCTGCCAACCTTGATCATCCGATCCTCAGCCCCTTTCGCCGCGTCGGCGACGCCGTTCCGTGGCAGGATTTTCCCGTCCAGCGTCTGTGGGAGTTCCTGCCGAACGATGTGGCTCCGGGGGCCGTTGGGCAGGAGGCCCGCGATGTCGATTCGGCGGTCGCTGTGGCGAGCTATCGCAATGGGCTGCCTGCGATCCTCGAGCACCGGGTGGGGCAGGGAACCGTGGTCACGGTGACCACCCCGGTGTCGCAGGCGGCGGGTGATCCCGACGCGTGGAACACGCTGGCGACGGGATTCGAGCCTTGGCCTTTCGTGATCCTCGCCAACGAGACGCTCCTCCACGCGGTGGACACCACCGACGATCGCAACATCGTCGCCGGAATGGCGGCGGTGCTCCATCTGCCCAGACGCGACGTGGCTACGGCGCTGGTCAGCACGCCCGGGGGGGATGATTTCCCCGCGGCCGTCGATCAGCGACGGGGCACGGTGACCGTGACGGCCACACAGACGCCGGGCAACTATTCCGTACGATCAGGGGGCGAAGCAGGGACGCCGGCCCGCGGTTTCAGCGCCAATCTTGCGGCCGAAGCGATCGACACGCGGCGACTCGCCGATGAATCCCTCGCCGCGGCGCTCGGTGATGGGTACAAGCTTGCGCGGAACGAGGCCGAGCTTGTCCGCGATGTGAAGCTCGAACGCGTGGGGGCTGAATTGTCCGGATGGTTCATCGTCCTCGCCGCACTGGCGATGGCCGGTGATTGGATCGTCGCCAACCGCTTCTACACACCGCGCGATGGGGCCCCCGCCACGCTCGTGTCGCCCCGATCCGACGACTCGCGTGATCAGGCCGTCTCAGGCGCGGCGACCGGCGCGGCCATGCCCCCGCCTCTGCCGGCCGATGCCGGGAGCGGAGGGCGAGCATGAACCCCGCTTTTGGGATGTCAGCCGGTCTCGCGCCGGCGCTCGCCGTCGCCCTTCAGGAGTTGACGGTCGACTTCGACCCGGTGGGGTCGTGGTGGTTCGTCCTGCTGGTGACGCTCGGTTTGGTGGTCGTGCTCCTCGCCGTGGGGCCCGATCGGTCTCGGGTGACACCGGGCCGACGGCTTGCGCTTGTGCTGTTGCGGACGGCGGCCTTCCTGGCGCTTGTCTGCTGCCTTATGCGTCCGACCCTCGTGGCGACGCGCAAGGCCCGGCAGCAGGGGACGCTCGTGGTGCTTGCCGATGCGTCGGAGAGCATGACAGTGGCTGACGGCGTGGGCGATCGGACCCGTTGGGATGAGATGACCGCGGCGCTCGCGGCAGCCCGTCCCGCGGCGGGGAAGCTGATGGCGGAGGGGAATGTCGATGTGGCGGTGTGGGCCTTCGATCGGGAGGCCAGGCCGGTGGCCGGGACGCCCGACGATCCATTCCCGCTCGGAGCCTGGCAGCGGGGAGCGGCCAGCGATCAGACGGCGATCGGCGCTGCGCTCGACGAAGCGGTGCGGGCCACCGTGGGGCGACCGCTCGCTGGGGTGATCGTGCTCTCCGATGGGGCCCAGCACGCCTACCCCCCGCGTGATCAACCGCCACAGGGTGTGGCACGGAAGTTGGGGGATGCCGCGGTGCCGCTCTGGACGGTCACGTTCGGACAGCAGCGTGGAGGGGGGCAGGGACGCGATGCCGCCGTCACCAACCTCTCGGTCGGGGAGACGGTGTTTCTGAAGAACGCGATCGAGGTGGCAGGACGGATCCGCCTCGATGGACTCGCCGACCGTGAGGTGGTGGTGAAGCTGATGGCGGAGAACGAGGCGGGGGGGATGGACGAGGTCGCGAGGACGATTGTCCATGGCGGTGCCCAGGGGGTGGAGGAGGCGGTTCGACTCACCTGGACACCCAAGGCACTCGGCGAACGGAAACTGTCGCTCGTCATCGATCCCCAGGAAGGGGAGGTGGTGATCACCAACAACGAGTTGTCGACATTCGTGGATGTGGTCGATGGTGGTCTGCGCGTGCTCTATCTCGAAGGGGCGTTGCGGGTGGAGCAGCGGTTTCTCCGCAGGGTGTTGGCCGCAAGTCCAGACATGCAGGTCGATTTCGAATGGATCGAGGCCACGGGGCGGCGCAATTGGCCGGTGAATCTGGGGCGCAAACTCGACGGCGATTACAACGTGATCCTGATTGGCGACCTCGATTCGTCGGCACTTTCCCCGCAGGATCTGGGGAAGATCGTGGGCAAGGTGAACGCCGGCGCCGGCATCGGCTTTCTCGGAGGCTTTCATGCCTTCGAGGCCGGCGGCTGGGGAGGCACCGCGGTCGGTCAGTTGCTCCCCTTCGAGCCTGACCGGCTGGCCCGGCAGCCGTTCGACCAGCCGATCCGGCCGGGGCTTCATCTGCCGGGGCCGCTCAAGATGGTGCCAGACCAGCGGTTCGGCAGGGTCTCGATCCTCCGTCAGGGGGCGAGCGAAGAGGAAACCCGCGCCGCCTGGCAGGCACTTCCGCCGCTCGAGGGGGCGAACAACCTCGGGCGTCTGGTGCCCTCCGCGAAGCCGCTGGCAGTGACGGCGGATGGACGGCCTCTGCTGGTGGCACGCGAATTCGGCGAGGGGCGTGTCCTGGCCTTCGCCGCCGACTCGACCTGGCGTTGGGCGATGCAGGGGAAGGTCGACGAACACCGCCGGTTCTGGCGGCAGATGGTGCTCTGGCTCGCCAAGCAGGACGATTCGGAGAAGGATTCGCTCTGGGTCCGCCTCGCGCAGCGCCGTGTGGCTCCGGGGGCAACGATCCCTTTCGATACCGGTCTCACGATGTCGGATGGCCGCGGCGTGGCGGAGGCGGTCTTCGAAGGGGTCGTGACGTCACCGACGGGGACATCACGACCGGTTCGCTTGGCCCGCAAGGGAGAGTCATACTCGGGAGTCCTCGCCGAATTCAACGACCCTGGCGATTGGAAGCTCACCGTGCAGGCGACGAAGCCTGGGGCACCTCCGGCGAGCCGCTCGGCCCGGTTCACTGTTGTTCGACAGGATCTCGAACTGGCCAACCCTCGTTCCAACCCCCTCCTCATGCGGCAGCTGGCCGAGTCGACCGAAGGAGGGGGCGTCCGCTCCCCGGAAGAACTGTCTGAAATCCTCGATGACCTGCGGACGAAGCCGTCGGCCTACGACTCCCAGGAGCAGTGGTCGGCGACGCTGTGGGACAAGTGGCCGATGTTCCTCTTCATGGCAGGCCTCCTTTGTCTGGAATGGTTTCTGCGGAAACGTTGGGGCCTGGTCTGATCCCTTTCGCAGCCCTCGCCACGCGAATCCCCGGCAGATTTCCCCTGTCGGCCGCGGTCGGCTCCTGATACTCTCCCCGCCCCCGCAGGCTGCCTGTTCCCGCAGCGCGGTCGGTCCGGCAGGGAGGTCGCAGTGCGCAGGCAACGTCCCATCCGCCGCAAGTTGATGCTCGGGGGACTCCTCGTCTTCCTCATGGTGGCGTTGCTGTCGGCGAGCAGTTTCCTCGGCACCTACTCCTACCGGCGACTCGTCCGCGCGCTCAGCAGTCGGGCTGCGGAACTCCCTCTGGCAAGCGATCTGGACGAGTGTGTCGCCACGTTGCGGTTGGTCCATGCCCGGGCCCTGTCGGGCGACGCATCGGCACTTGCCCCGGCTCCCCCCGAGCTCCCCGTGCTGTCCATGCCGGTGGTGGCGGACGAGGACGACGAGGAAGCCTCCCGCTCTGATCCCGGCCCCTGTAGTGCGCCATTCGTGGCGGTACTGGCCAGGACGTCGGAAGCGCTTGACGCCTACAGGGTTGAACTGGACGAGGGGGAAGTCGACAACGTGCCCTTCGGGGATCGCAACCGTGAACGGGAAACGGCGCGCAGGATCGCCGCCAGCCTCGGGCGCATTCGGGGCGCCATCGGGGAATCTGCCTTCTCAAGCGGCGTGGAGGTCGAACGGCTCCGCGGCATCACCCCCGATCTGGGCCAACTAGCGGCGCTGTCGGCAACCCTGCCGAGCTTCCTCCAGGAACACCTCCACGACCTCTCGAGCGAAGTCCGCACCGGCTACCGGACACTGATCATCACCACGTGGGCCGCCGCGATGGCGTCGGCGTTGATCCTGGCCTCTCTCGGAGTGCTCACCTACCGCTGGGTGTTCCGGCCGCTGCGGTTACTCGGCTACGGATCGAGGCGTGTCGCCGCGGGGGATTTCGCTTACCGGCTCAATCTCGACAGCCGCGACGAAATGGCCGATCTCGCCGAGGCCCTCAACGACATGACCGAGCGATTCCAGGAGGTCCGGGACGACCTCGACCGCCAAGTGCAACTGCGGACCCGCGAGGTGATCCGCAGCGAGCAACTGGCAAGCGTCGGATTCCTCGCGGCGGGGGTGGCCCACGAGATCAACAATCCGCTGGCGTCGATCGCGATGTGCGCCGAGTCGCTGGAGACCCGGCTGGCCGGGCTTGCCTCCGAAGATGAGGAGGCGAGGGTGGCACGTCGCTACCTCGAGTTGATCCAGAACGAGGCCTTTCGCTGCAAGGGCATCACCGAGAAGCTCCTCGACTTTTCCCGGCTCGGTGAGGTGCGACGGCAGCCAACCGCGATGATCCCGTTGATCAGGGATGTCGCCGACATGCTCCGCCACGTCGGTCGCTTTGCCGGTCGGTCGATCGACATCGACGATGGGCCCGAGGTGCTCGTGATGGTGAATCCACAGGAGATCAAGCAGGTCGTGCTCAACCTGCTCGTCAACGCGCTCGACTGTGTCGAGGACTCGGGGCGGGTCCGGGTGACGGTCAGACGCTCCGGCGAAAGCGTGGTGGCCACCTTCGCCGACAATGGCTGCGGGATGACCGAGGAGGTGCTCGAGCACCTGTTCGAGCCGTTCTTCACTCGACGCAAGGCCGGGCAGGGGACCGGCCTCGGTCTCTCGATCGTGCACCGCATCGTGGTCGATCACGGGGGGCGGATCGAGGCCGAGAGCGAAGGCCCCGGCACGGGGGCGATCTTCCGCGTGACACTTCCCCTGGCCGACGTGCCGGGAGTGGGGCCGCGCCGCGGCACATCGACACTGGCGAGGAATCCTGATTCCCCCGCTCGGGCCGCCTGATCAGTCCTGAGGAAAAGGAGAGAACACGTGACGAAGCCAGTCCGGCCGATGCGGATCCTGTTTGCCGACGACGAGATGTCGCTCCAGGAGTTGATGCGGATCGAGCTTCCCAGGCTTGGCCACGAGGCGACCGTCTGTCCTGACGGGCGGACGGCCCTGGCAGCGCTCGACCGCACCTCGTACGACTGCGTGATCGTCGATCTCGACATGCCCGGGATGGGAGGCATGGAGGTGATCGCGCGGGTCCGCGAGGTGGCTCCCGACACCGAGGCGGTGATCATTACCGGCAAGTCGTCGCTCGAGAGCGCCGTGGGGGCGCTGCGGCAGGGGGTCTTCGACTATCTCACGAAGCCCTGCAAGCTGGCGGAGATCCAGGCCGTGCTCGAGCGGGTGCGGAAGAAGCGGGAACTGACGGCCCGCCTCCGTGCGCTCGAGGGGCGGGTGCGGCGTGCCGAGGGGGCATCGCAGCTTGTGGGAGGGTCGCAGGGGCTGGAGTCGGTGCGTCGGCTTGTGGCCCGTGTGGCCGCGAGCGACTCAAGCGTCCTTGTCCGTGGCGAGACGGGTACGGGCAAGGAACTCATTGCCCGGGCGATTCATGACGGTAGTCCGCGGGCCGCTGGTCCGTTGGTGGCGGTGAACTGCGGTGCTCTCCCCGAGCATCTGGTCGAGAGTGAACTCTTCGGGCACCGCAAGGGCGCGTTCACCGGGGCCGACGAGCACCGCGCCGGCCTGTTCGAGGTGGCCGATGGCGGCACGCTGTTCCTCGACGAGATCGGAGAGCTGCCCAGGTCGCTCCAGCCACGCTTGCTGCGGGCGCTTGAGAGTGGCGAGATCCGCCGCGTGGGGGACAACCACCCCGTCACGGTCGACGTCCGGGTCGTGTGTGCCACCCATCGTTCACTCGAGGAGATGGTCGCGAGCGCCGCCTTCCGCGAGGATCTCCTGTTCCGCATCAACACCTTCGAGGTGGCGATTCCTCCACTCCGCGAGCGGCTCGACGACATTCCGTCGCTCGTCGGGCATTTCGTCCGCAAAGCGCGGCCCCAACTGCCTGCCGAGGCCGACGTGATCGAGCCAGCCGCGCTCGCGGTGTTGGCCGCGCACCACTGGCCGGGCAACGTCCGTGAGCTCGCCAACTGCATCGAACACGCGCTGGTGCTGTGCGACGCCCTTCCCCTCACTGTCGACCATCTCCCCGCCCGTCTGGGCAGCAGCAGGGCACGGGTGCCACCAACACCCGCCGTGGTGACGCTCCCCCAGACGGCAGCCTCTCCGCCGACACTCCCCGCCGTTGGCGCAGGGACGCCACCGGCCCGGGAATCAAAGCCAGTGAGCCTGCGGGAACTCGAGATGCAGGCGATCCTCGATGGACTCCAGCGCAATCATGGCAACAAGCCACGCACTGCCGAAGAACTGGGGATCAGCCTGAAGACGCTCTACAACAAGCTCCATCAACTCGCCGACAGCCAAGGAATCGGGGCGGGTGACGCGGCGGCCTGACGAGGGCAGTGCGGGGCTATTCAGCCGGTCTTTCGGACGACACCGACGAGTACGCCGAGGACGCGGGCGTTGCGCACGTAGATCGGTTTCATCGAGGCGTTGGCAGGCTGGAGCCGGATCCGATCACGCTCGGGGAACCACTGTTTGAGGGTGGCCTCTCCATCCTCCGTCTGGGCGACGACGATGTCGCCGGCATGGGCCGTATGGCGACGGCGGATCACCACCCAATCACCATCGGCGATCTGCGCTTCGACCATCGAGTCGCCCATCACCTTGAGGACGAAGTGGTCTTCCTTGCCGAACAATTCCTCGAAATCGATCCGCTCCTGCTGTTCGTCGGCGGCCCGGAGGGTACCGGCAGCGACCCATCCCGCCATTGGGAGGCCTCGAAGGTGGGCCGGTTCGGTCACCAACTCGATCGCACGCGACATGTTCTTGCCGCGGCTGATCAACCCCTTGCGCTCGAGTGCCTTGAGGTGGCAGACGACCCCGTTGGGGGAGCGGATGTCGAATGCCTGGCCGATCTCGCGGACCGTCGGGCCATAGCCCCGGTTCTGGATTTTGTCGCGGATGAAGGCGTAGATCTCGAGTTGCCGTTCGGTCGGGGCGTCGGCGCCCTGGTCCGATTCGGCGCTCGCGCCATGAAGACCGCCGAGTAAGGATTGCATCGTCGGCTTGGGCCTGGGGGAGGCAGCCTTCGGCGGGACGGCCTTCGCGGGGGAGCGGCTCGCAGCGGGACGATTCGGGAGGGGGCGGCCCTGATCGGCACGGGAATTCTTGCGGGCGCTCACGGGGGGGCTCTCCGGGGATGGAATGGACCTGGCAGGAGGGCGACGGGCTGGGGTAAACATCGGTATCCTACTGTACGCCAGTCCATTTTCAATCCCGGCTGGCGACGGAAGCCGGATCTGGGATCACCCCCATCAGCTCTGCGGCATCAATCAGCCAGCAGCAGCGGCCGCGACAGCCGCATGGAGCTGCTTTGGCGAAAGGGTCATCGCCCGTGCGAAACCGGCGATGAACCGGGCCGATGTGGGCTCGAAGACCACGATCGAGAAGTCTCCCAACTGGAACCAGTCGGCCGCGTGGGGGAATCGGTCGAGGTAGGCCTGCTTGAGGGCGTCGTGGGCGGGGTGGGCCGGATCGACGAACGTCGCCACTGCGGGAAGCGATACCCGCGGCAGGGCCTGGGGAGGGGGCCCGGAGGCATCGACCGCTTCCGGGGCGGTCACCAGCAGACAGACTTCCGGCGTGGCGATCATGTCGCGTGTGTGGGGCGAGAGGCGGCTGACATGGCTCACGAAGACGACGCTGCCGGTGTCGTCGGGGTGGCCGTCATCGATGGCGGGGTCGCGCCCCGTGATGAGCACCGCGTAGGGGATCATCGAAGCGAAGGGGCGGCCGTCATGGAGCGTCGCCAGCGACGCGACACTGCGGCCGAGCACGAGTCGGCCGAGGAGGAGTGAGGTGGCCTGGTCGATCACCGGAAGTGCTCCGCGGGAAATGCCTTGCAGGCGTGAAGGGGACGGAGTGAGGCGGGAGCAGGATACCTGGCCCGGTCACTGTCGGCCGCCCCCAGCACAGCCACCTCGGCCTCCCATGGGGAGGCGGTGCCCCGAGCGTGATCACAGCAAGCCACAAAACAACCAGCCCGGCGACCGAGGTCGCCGGGCCCGTGATTCGTTTTAGCCACATCCATTCCGACCGAAGCCGGAAAGGATGCAAAGCTCGAGGCTTACCAGGCAAAGTGGGCAAACGCCTTGTTGGCGTCAGCCATACGGTGGACGTTGTCACGCTTGGTGACGGCGGCACCTTCACGCTTGTAGGCGGCGAGGATCTCTTCGGCGAGTTTCTCGTGGGTCGCTCGCCCCTTCTTTTCGCGGACAGCCTGAAGCATCCAGCGGATGCCAAGGGACTGCTGCCGGTTGCGGTTCACCTGCATCGGCACCTGATAGGCGGCACCGCCAACTCGCTTCGACCGCACCTCGACCGAGGGCTTGCAGTTTTCGAGAGCCCGATTGAAGACCTCGATCGGCTCCACATCGGTGACCTTCTTGGAGACGATGTCCATAGCGTCGTAGAAGACGTTTTGTGCGATGCTCTTCTTGCCGTCGTACATCAAACAATTGATGAACTTGCTGACGAGAAGCGACCCATAACGGGGGTCGGGGCTGAGTTGCTCGCGGCTGGAGGTGATCTTTCCCATGACTCGTGCTTCTGCTTAACCCTTCTTGGCACCATAGAGGCTGCGGGACTGCTTGCGGCCCTGCACGCCGAGCGTGTCGAGGGCACCGCGGACGATGTGGTAACGGACACCCGGGAGATCGCGGACGCGACCACCACGGACGAGCACGATCGAGTGCTCCTGAAGGTTGTGGCCTTCACCCGGGATGTAGACGGTGACTTCCTTGGCGTTGGAGAGACGCACGCGGGCGATCTTCCGAAGCGCCGAATTAGGCTTCTTCGGGGTCATCG
>CANGIH010000032.1 GCA_947453875.1 Planctomycetaceae bacterium
CCGCGAGTCGGGGCCGCCGACGAACATCAGGTAATCGTCCGGCGCCGATGGCGGCGTGACGAGCGGGATCATGCCCGACTGCAAGCCGGCGAACGCGCCGCGGAGCGCCACTCCGGTGACCTCGACATCGTGCGGGGCGACGCCGAGGCGGGCCACGACCTCCTCCCCGACGGCCGCCGATATCGGCAGGAAAAGCCGCGCCGCCGCGAGCCACTCCCGCGCCGCCGCATAGGCAAGCAACTGCGGTCGATCGGCGAGGTAGCGGGCCGGGTCGGCAAGCGGGATGAAGTCGTAGACGACGGCGCAGGGAAGGATCTCCGGCCGGTCGAAGAACCGGGCGACGAGGCGTGTGTCGTGCGTCATCGGCGACAGCCAGAGAAACACCGCCGGCTCGCCGCAGCGGGGGGCGAAGGCGTACTGCACCGAATCGCACAGCGCGGAGACCTCGCCCGGCGGGGCACCGAGGGCTCGGTCGGCGAGGCCGACGATCGTCACGTCGCCGCCGCGCACTCCACGAGCCGCGCCGAGGAGGAACGACGCATGGGAGCCGATCCCCCGTCGGGCGAAGCCGGGATCCTGGAGACAACGGAGGTCGGCGTAGATGAGCATGGGCACGGCGTCGATGGGAGGCGGATCATGCTGCCTTCCGCAGCAGCTCCTGGTCGTCGTGGCCGCGTCGCGGTGGCACCGCCATCAGCGCGTGCACGAGCGACCCGACATCGGTTGCCGGATGTTCGATGGCGCCGATCGGGATATGGAGTCTCTCGTCCGACGCGCGCTCGTCGCACCGCGGCGTGTTCCTCAAGCGACTGCGCAGCAGGGCGACAAGCAGCTCCTCGGTGCCCGGGGGGCCGGCCTTTGCACGGGCCTGATGGGCCCGCGTCGGCCGAAATCGCTGGCCAAGCGGACGGATCCAGCGGCGCTCGAGCTCGCGGAGTCCGCACCACACCAGTCCGCCAACACGTCGAAGCTTTGCCATGGTCAGGCCGCCATGCGGTCGAGCGACGCTGATGTTCCGGCCAACCCACGCTCTCTGCGTGCCAGTTCGAGGTCGGAGTCGACCATCATCTCGACCAACTCCTGGAACGACACCCGCGGTGTCCAGCCAAGCTTCGTCCGCCCCTTCGTGGCATCACCGAGAAGCAGATCGACCTCCGCCGGGCGGAAGTAGCGTGGATCGATCTCCACGAAATCGTTGTAGTCGAGGCCGAGACGGCCAAACGACAGTTCGCAGAATTCGCGGACGGTGTGGAGCTCGTTCATGGCCACCACATAGTCGTCGGCGGTCGGCTGCTGGAGCATCAGCCACATCGCCTCGACATAGTCGCCGGCGAAGCCCCAGTCGCGCTGCGCATCGAGGTTGCCGAGGTAGAGCTTGTCCTGCATCCCGAGCTTGATGCGGGCGGCAGCGCGGGTGATCTTCCGGGTCACGAAGGTCTCGCCGCGGCGCGGGCTCTCGTGGTTGAAGAGGATGCCGCACGAGGCGTGGAGGTCGTAGCTCTCCCGGTAGTTGACGGTGATCCAGTGGGCGTAGACCTTGGCGACACCGTACGGCGACCGCGGATAGAAGGGCGTTGTCTCCTTCTGCGGCGTCTCCACCACCTTGCCGAACATCTCCGAGCTGGAGGCCTGATAGAAGCGAATCTGCTCGCCGGTGTCGTCCTGGACGTCGCGGAGGGCCTCGAGCAACCGCAGCGTTCCCACGGCGGTGACGTCGGCCGTGTAGGCCGGTTGGTCGAAGCTGACCCGCACATGGCTCTGTGCGGCGAGGTTGTAGACCTCGTGGGGACGAATCTGGCGGATCAGCCTCGCCAGGCCGCTGGCATCGGAAAGATCACCGTAGTGGAGATGGACACAGGGCTCGTTTCCGCGGATGAGATGCTCGATCCGCTCGGTGCCGAACGTGCTCGACCGGCGCCGCAAGCCGTGGACCGCATATCCCTTCGACACGAGCAGTTCGGCCAGATAGGAACCATCCTGGCCAGTCACCCCGGTGATCAACGCGCGCCGCTGCATGAAAGCCTCCCTGTGTGTCGCTCGAGGTCCGACGGTGACACCGCAGACCCCTCCTCCCGGATGCGGCCGCCCTGAGGTTGCGACGACCTCCCGGAGCCGGTGGCGGAAAGTAGCAGTCGTGCCGCCCTGCCCCAATGCCATTTCGCCAGCCTTTTTGCAGGTTTTGGCAGGCGGTGGAGAAACTGCCCCGCCGCCGGATGCGGCGGCAGCCGCCCCCCGGAGCACCTCCGCTTTTTTGGCGGTGTGCTGAGTGGAACAAGGGGAGGAGCGACGTTTTCCACAGACGCTTCGCGCGGCTCAGGCCACCTGGCGCACGCCTGCGGCGACACCGGCATAGACCTCGGCATAGCCGCGGGCCATCCGCCGCCACGAGAAGGCACGGGCATGGTCGCGGGCGGCGGTGGCGGCATCGGGGTCGGAATGGTAACGGCCCATTCCCGACCAAAAAGCCGCTGCCATCGAGTCGCCGTCGTAGGCGTCGAAGAAATAGCCGTGGCCACCGGCGATTTCGGGGAGGCTCGTACGCCTCGACATGAACACCGGCCTCCCGCAGAGCATCGCCTCGAGCACCGGGAACCCGAAGCCCTCGGTGAGCGACGGGAAGAGAAACGCCTCGCAGTGTTCATAGAGCCACTGGCGGTCTCCATCGCTCACCTCGCCCGGCATCACGACGCGGTCGGCAAGGCCCCGGACCGCGATCTCCCGCTCAAGGAATTCCCCGTACGGAGTCGTCTTCTTGCCGGCGATTACCAGCCGCTTGCCCGGGAGCCGCTCGACCAGGTCGAGGAGCACGTGGAAGTTCTTGTGGGCCAGGCAGTTGCCGACCGTGAACAGGAACGGCCCGGCCGACAGGAAGGGGGGCCGATCGGTCGATGCCGCGGCAGGCTCCGGCACCCCCAGCGGCACGACATGCACCGGCTTGCCGCGCAGCTCGACATGCCTGGCGACGTCACTGGCGACGAATTCCGAATCGGTGACGATCACCGCGGCACGGTCGACCTTGCGCTGGATGTCGGCGAGTTTCCGGGCAGTGGCGGCGAGTTGTTCGTCGTGCGGCGCCTCATGGAGGAAGTTGAGGTCGTGGATCGTGAGCACGACCGGCACGCGCGGGTCGAAGGGGAGATAGCGCGACATCTGGTTGGTGGCGTGCCAGGCGGCGAACGCCGGACGGCCCAACACCGGCCGGACGAACGGCCGGACGAACCGCTGGACGGCCTCCTTCTTCCAGGGCGCGACCTCGAGGGTCTCGACCCCGGACCGGGCGTCGCCGAACCATCGCGCCGCACCGCTGGGGAGAAAAAAAACCGGCTCGAAACGGTCGTCCGCCAGGGCGAGCAGCTCGCGGCCGAGGTGGAGGGAGAACCGCCCCAGTCCGCAGTTGATGTGCCGGAGCTTTTCAAGGTCGATCACAATCCGCGGCGCGCCGGCGGGGCGGGATCGGGACAGGGGGGTTTGCGGTGGCGGCATGATGGCAGGCTCCGGGGGAAGTCATCTTGCCGATTGCCAGCGGGTTCAGAAAGACTGGTTTCCAGCGGTCTGGACCGGCAGCACCCGCCCTGGAAACAGGGCGATCGGCTGGAAAAGCTGCGGTTGTGGCGACCGGGGTTTTTCCCCTATTCCCTCCCCCCCGGCAGTTCGACGGGGATTCTTGGCGCGAGGCGACAGAGGCGTATGCAACCGATTCTGGTCACCGGCGGGGCAGGGTTCATCGGCGGGGAGTTCGTGCGGCAGTGGATCGCCGAGGAACAGGGCCCGGTGATCAACCTCGACATCCTCACCTACGCCGGCAATCTCGACTCGCTCCGCTGCCTCGAGGGGAATCCACGGCACGTCCTCGCGATCGGCGACATCGGCGACCAGGCGCTCGTCCGCCGGCTCCTCGACGAGCACCGACCGAGGGCGATCATCAACTTCGCAGCCGAGAGCCATGTCGACCGATCGATCGACGGCCCGGCCGCCTTCGTGACCACCAATGTCGTCGGCACCTTCCGTCTTCTCGACGAGGTTCGTCGGCACTGGAGCGATCTGCCTGCGGAGGAGAAAAGGGACTTCCGCTTTCTGCATGTCTCTACTGACGAGGTCTACGGCTCGCTCGGGGCCACCGGCCAGTTCAGCGAATCGACCCCCTACGCGCCGAATTCCCCCTATTCGGCCTCGAAGGCCGCCAGCGACCACCTCGTTCGCGCCTACCACCACACCTACGGCCTTCCCACGCTGACGACGAACTGCTCCAACAACTACGGTCCCTGCCAGTTTCCCGAGAAGCTCATCCCGCTGATGATCCTCAACTGCCTCTCCGGAAAGCCGCTGCCGGTCTACGGCGACGGCGGACAGATCCGCGACTGGCTCTACGTCGGCGACCACTGCCGGGCGATCCGCACGGTGCTCGGGAGCGGCCGGGTGGGAGAGGTCTACAACATCGGAGGGGCCTGCGAGCGGACGAACATGGAGGTCGTGCGCGAGATCTGCCGCACCGTGGACCGACTGCGTCCCGGCCTTCCCCACGCCCCCTGCGAATCGCTCATCACCTTCGTGAAGGACCGGCCCGGACACGATCGCCGCTACGCGATCGACTTCTCGAAGCTTGAACGCGAGCTCGGCTGGCGACCGGCCGAGACCTTCGCCACGGGGCTGGAACGGACCGTGTCCTGGTACCTCGCCAACACCGAATGGCTCGGGAGGATCGCCAGCGGTGGCTACCGCCAGGAGCGTCTCGGCCTCGGTGACAACGCGGTTTGCGCTGCCTGAGTCGGGCGACCATTGCCACTCCCGATCCCGGCCGACCCAGACGGTCTTCTTGGAGGGCCTGTTTTTTGGGCGGGATTCGTTCCCCTCCATCAGCGGATCGATTTCCCGGGGGAGTCCCGTTCGGTGTCGTCGGTCGAGCGGAGGCACCGCCAGACAGGCACACCCGCAGCCGCCCCCAGGATCGGCGCGAGCAGATAGATCCACAGGCTCTCCAGCCGCAGCGAGATCAGAGCCGGGGCGAGCGACCGGGCCGGGTTCATCGAGGCACCGCTCACGGGCCCGGCAAACAGCGCCTCGACGGCGATCACGGCGCCGACCGCCACCCCGGCCATGATCCCGGTCTCCTTCGAGCCGGTCGCGACGCAAAGGATCACCACCATGAGGATCAGGGTCAGCAACACCTCGAGGAGGAACGACTGGAACGGGGAGCCGGCCGGCAACGTCGCCCCGAGCGTGGCGTGACCCGGAAACAGCCCCCGCAGGACGACGCTCGCGAGCAGCGCGCCGGTGCACTGGGCAGCGATGTACGCCGGCACCTCCCGCCAGTCGAAGCGTCCGGCCAGCGCGAAGCCTGTCGTGACGGCTGGATTGAGATGGCAGCCGGAGATCTCGCCGAGGGCATAGATCAAGGCCATCACGACAAGCCCGAAGACCATCGCCACGCCGACGTGGGTGACATCCCCGCCGTACATGCCATCGGAGATGATCGCCCCGGTGCCGATGAAGACGAGGACAAAGCTTCCGAAGGCTTCGGCCAGGATTTTTCGGGTGGTGGTGGTCGACACAGGTGTGCGTCCGGCGGGATGGACGGCCACAGCATAGCTGGAGCCACGACGACCCACACCAAGGAATTCCCCCCGGCAGGGCCACGCAGCGTGCCGCCGCTTCCCAGGAGGGACTGCCCGGGGGCGCAGCAGGAAGTGATGGCGCCTGCCTGCCATGCTGGCGACACCATGGCCGGGGATCGGCGACCATGCTCGCGCCGCCCCGACCCTCGCTCGACCTAGCCCGCTTCGCGCCCGACTCGAGCCGATCTACCGGGGGGTGGCCGCGAGATAGTCGGCGATTCCCTGCTGCCAGTCGGGGAGGGTGATGCCGAGTTTCGCAAGCTTCGACGTGTCGAGGATGCTGTAGGGGGGACGGGCGACCGGGCTCGGGTATTCCCTCGACTCGATCGCCGTCACCACCGTCGGCAGCCCCGCCTGGTGAAAGAGCTCCGTGGCGAACTGGTGCCAGCAGGTGCCGCCGGAGTTCGTGGCGTGGTAGGTGCCAGGCGTGCCATCATCGAGCAGGGCGAGGATCGCCGCGGCGACATGCGGCACGTAGCTCGGCGTGCAGAACTGGTCGGCGACGACGCGCACCTCCGGCCGGTCGCGGGCGAGGACGAGCATCGTGTCGGCGAAGTTCCGCCCGCGGACCGGCCCCGACTCGCCCGCCGAATAGAGGCCGCAGGTGCGCACCACCTGATGGCGTTCCCAGCTCCGTGCGGCCGCCTCGCCGGCGAGTTTGCTTGCGCCGTACTGGCCGAGCGGCCCGGTGGCGTCGTCTTCGGTGTAGGGAATCGTCCGCGCCGCATCGGCACCGAAGACATAATCGCTGCTCACCTGCACGAGGAGCGCGTCGACTTCGCGGCAGGCGTCGGCGAGCGCCCTGACGGCGTGCTCGTTGGCGGCCCGGCAGGCGGCCTGTTCGGTCTCGGCCTTGTCGACGGCGGTCCAGGCGGCGCAGTTGATCACGGCGCGGGGCCGCAGCGACCCGATCACGGCGCGGACGGCCGCCGCATCGGTGATGTCGAGGCTGCGTCTAGGCAGCGCCGCGGCGTTGGGTCCGAGCAGGCGGAGAAGCGACTTCCCCAGTTGGCCAGATGACCCGGTAACCGCGATCGTTCCCGTCGTCGACATGCGCTGATCCCTTGGCCAATTCCTCGCCGGCGATCTGGACGAGATACCGGCCGTAATCGTTGTTCATCGTCCGACCAACCGCCTCGAGACCTTCGCGCGACAGCCAGCCCATCCGGTAGCCGATCTCCTCGAGACAGGCGATCTTCAGCCCCTGCCGCTCCTGGATCGTCTGCACGAATCCGGAGGCCTGCATGAGCGAGTCGGGGGTGCCGGTGTCGAGCCAGGCGAAGCCGCGGCCGAGGGTCTCGACACGGAGGGCCTGCTCCTCCAGATAGACACGATTGAGATCGGTGATCTCCAGTTCGCCGCGCGGGCTCGGCGCGAGTGCGGCGGCGATGTCACAGACGCGGGAGTCGTAGAAATAGAGTCCCGGCACGGCATGATTGCTCTTCGGTGCCTTTGGCTTCTCCTCGAGCGACACAGCCCGCCCCTCGTCGTCGAACTCGACGACGCCGAACCGCTCCGGATCACGAACGGGATAGGCGAAGATCGTCGCACCGTCGTCACGGTCGGCCGCCCGCCTGAGGACATCCTGGAAACCATGGCCGTAGAAGATGTTGTCGCCGAGGACGAGCGCCGCCCTAGCCCCGCCGAGAAATTCCCGGCCGATGAGGAATGCCTGGGCGAGCCCCTCCGGTCGCGGCTGTTCGGCGTAGGAAAGCGACACGCCAAACGCGGCGCCGTCGCCGAGGAGTCGCTTGAAATGGGGAAGATCGTGCGGCGTCGAGATGAGGAGGATGTCGCGGATCCCGGCGAGCATCAGTGCCGACAGCGGATAGTAGACCATCGGCTTGTCGTAGATCGGCAGCAGTTGCTTCGAGATCGCAAGCGTCATCGGATTCAGTCGCGTGCCCGCGCCTCCCGCAAGCACGATGCCCTTGAGCGGCGGACGGGCCGCCGGCGTATTCGGGAAGGCGATGCTGCCTCGGGGGGGAGTCATGGTGGCCCCTGGATGGTCGCGGAGATTCGGATCGAAGCGGGATTCAGCCACGTCACGGCCCGCGGCAGGGAGGGGAAGTAGACGATCGGCGACGGCAACACCAGCCCGGAATCCGACGGTCGGCCGGAAACGAAACGGTGTTGCGTCGCCCCGATCGACACCGGACAGTCGGACCACGAATCGGGATCGATTGGCGAACCGGGCCGACGGCGGGAAATGGGAAAGCTGCAGACGGCAGCAGACCCATCGATCCAGCAAGCTGGTCTGGAGCGCCACCCCCTCCATCACCGATACACCCCGCAGACTCCGGGCGTTCCGAGACTCCGCGCATGTTCAATCGCCATCCGAGCCACTCCAGCCGACAGCGGCACCGTCATGGTGACCGTGGGATGGCGGAGCGTGTCTTCCTGGCGCGGGACTGGATCCATTCCCACGACGACGACGCCCCTTCGATACCACTCGGGCCGATCGCCCGCGGGGCACTCCCGTGGCAACGCGACGAGCAGGTGGCACGCTGCCCGATCGCCCCGCTGCCGACCGGGGTCCGACGGCCGGGCTATGCGGTGATGCTGCCGACCTATGAGCCAGACGTCCGCCTGAAGCGCGCCCTCCTGTCCGTCCTCGCCCAGGCACCGGGCCCCGACGCGATGCAGATCGCCGTCATCGACGATGCTTCCAGCCAGGTCGATGTCGAGGCGATCGTCCGCGCCTGCGACCCGACAGGGCGGGTGGAGTTCCACCGCCACGACCAGCGCGTGGGGCTTGCCGGCAACTGGAACCGCTGCCTCGGTCTGGCGCGCGGCAGGCTCGTCCATCTCCTCCACCAGGACGACGCTGTGATGCCGGGGTTTTACAGCCGCATGGAGCATGGTTTCCTCGCGGCCCCCGACGCCGGCATGGCCTTCTGCCGCACCCGGATCGTCGACGGCGACGACCGTCTCATCAAGACCTCGTCGCGCCAGCAGTGGATCCCCGGGATCCTCTCGGCATGGCTGCCGCGGATCGCGGAGCGACAGCGGATCCAGACCCCCGCCGCCGTGGTCGCCCGCAGCGTGTACGAACGCCTCGGTGGATTCCGCTCCGACCTCTGCCACGCGCTCGACTGGGAGATGTGGGTGCGGATCGCCGCGGCGTATCCGGTGTGGTACGAGCCGCGCGTGCTGGCACTCTACCGACGGCACCGCGGCAATGAATCGAGCCGGCTCCTCACCAGTGGCGCCGTCTGGCCCGACCTCCACAAGGCGATCGAGCTCAACACCCGCTGGCTGGCCGGAACCGATCAGGAACGCGTGCGGCAGCGGAGCGCCCGCTGGTATGCAGGCTCCGCCCTGCGGACGGTCGAGAAGCAACTCCGGCGTGGTGAACTCGAGGCCGCAGGCCGGACGCTCTCCCACCTTCCAGACCTGCTCCGCTTCCTGCCCGACGGCGGCGACCGCAGCCCGCCGCTGCGCCGCACCGGCAGGCTCCAGGATCGGCTGCGGACGGCCCGCCGCCGCGCCGCCGCCTGACGCCCCAGGAGTCGTGCCGCCGGCCCGCCGCGAGCACCCCACCCCATGCGTCGTGCGATCGTCCTTGCGCATCACGACCCGGAGGGAATCGTCGATCCGCATGTTGTCCATGCGTTGCGGGCCTACCGGCCGCTGGCCACGCGGATCGTGCTGGTCTCCAATTCGGCCCGCGTCCTGCCCGACACGCTTGCCGACGTTGTCGACACCTTCCTCCCGCGCGAGAACGTCGGCTATGACTTCGGCGCCTGGCAGGCGGGCCTGCGGTGCCTCTCGGCCGACGGAGGATTCGATGCGCCGCAATTCGACGAGGTGGTCTGCGTCAACGACAGCGTGTACGGACCCATCGGCGACCCTGTGGGGCTGTTCGCCGATCGGCGCACCGCCGACGCCGACCTGTGGGGAATGGTGCTCTCGCAGCAGCCTCCCCAGGGAGGTGGCCGGTCGGCCCGGCCCCACCTCCAGTCCTGGTTCTTCGCCGCCCGCCGTCCGCTCCTCTCGGCCCCCGTCTGGAGCGACTTCTGGGCCGGGATCGCGCCCCAGCAGTCGAAGAACGACGTCATCAGCCGGTATGAGGTCGGGCTGTCGGAACGTGTCATGACTGCGGGGCACCGGATCGCGGCGCTCCACGAAGCCCGCACCGCCGCGGCGATCGGCTGGGAGGAGATTCGTCCCCACCTTTCGCTGAGCGCACCGTGGCGTTCATGGCGGCTCCTGCGGAAGTCGCGGCGGCCGCTCCACAATCCCGCCGAGCTCACCTGGTGGCGCCTCCTCGAATCGGGGGTGCCGTTCGTGAAGATCTCGCTCCTGCGGGTCAACCACTACGGCCTCGACCCGGCGCGGATCCGCGCCGGGATCATGGCGGCGGCGGCAGGGAGCGGATTCGACGCCGGCCTCGTCACGCGCCATCTCGCCAGGGTCTCCGGGAAGCATCACCGCGGCTGACTCCGGGGCCGACCAGCGGCGCCGGTTTTCGCGCCTTGCCCGTCGCAGGGGGAGGTGAATTGGAATCGCGGGCCGGGTGTGCGATAGTACCGCCCGCCGGGGCGGCGACCGCCCCCCGGACTCGACGCCAGAAAGGGCCGGCATGAAGATCCACGAATACCAGGCGAAGGACCTCCTCCGTGCGGCCGGAGTGCCGGTGCTTGCCGGCAAGGTCGCCCGCACCCCCGAAGAGGCCGCCGCAGCCTTCACCGCGCTCGGCACGCCTGTCTGTGCCGTGAAGGCCCAGATCCATGCTGGCGGCCGTGGCAAGGGATCGGTGAAGGGCTCCAGTCAGCGCGGCGTGGAACTGGCCAAGAGCGCCGACGACGCGGCGCGGATCGCCAAGGGGCTCCTCGACCAGACCCTCGTCACGATCCAGACGGGCCCCGAAGGGCAGGTCGTCCGGCAGGTGTTCGTGGAGAGCGGCTGCCAGATCGAGCGCGAGCTCTACTGCGCGATCCTCGTCGACCGTCACGCCGGCTCGCCGGTCCTCATCGCCAGCACGGCCGGTGGCATGGACATCGAGGAGGTGGCGGCGAAGACCCCCGAGCTGATCATCACGGAGCCGTTCGACCCCGACCGCGGCCTCGCCGCCTGGCAGACGCGCGTCCTCTCCGCCCGGCTCGGCCTGCCGGCCGCGAGCTGGCGGGCCGCCGAACAGTTCTTCAAGTCGCTCACGAAGGCGTTCGTGAACCTTGATTCGTCGCTGCTGGAGATCAACCCGCTCGTCCTCACCAAGGACGGCAAGATGGTCGCCCTCGATGCCAAGATGACCTTCGACGACAACGCCCTGTTCCGCCATAAGGATGTCGTCGCCCTCCGTGACGAATCCGAGGAGGAGCCGGCCGAGACCCGTGCGGCCGCTGCCGGCCTTTCCTATGTCAAGCTCAACGGCACGATCGGCTGCCTCGTCAACGGGGCCGGGCTGGCCATGAGCACGATGGATCTCGTCAAGTACCACGGCGGGGAGCCGGCCAACTTCCTCGACGTCGGCGGCGGTGCCGACGTCAACCAGGTCACCGAGGCATTCCGGATCATCCTCTCCGACAAGAACGTCAAGGCGATCCTCGTCAACATCTTCGGCGGCATCATGCGTTGCACGACGATCGCCACGGCGCTCGTCGAGGCCTCCAAGACCGTCGGCTTCACCGTCCCCCTCGTCGTCCGCCTTGAGGGCACCGAGGTGGAGGAGGGGAAGAAGATCCTCGCCAACAGCGGCACCACGATCATCACTGCCGACGGGCTCACCGATGCGGCAAAGAAGGTCGTGGCGGCATCGAAGGGCCTGAAGGCCTGACCTCACCTCTGCCCCGAGCCCGATTCCAGAGCTTTTCCCCGCCTCCTTTTCCCATCCCTACACGCCTCCCGGCCACCACGCACCATGAGCATCCTCGTCAACCGTGACACCCGCGTCATCTGCCAGGGCATCACCGGCAAGGTTGGTGAATTCCACACCCGCGGCTGCCTCGACTACGGCACGCGGATGGTGGGGGGCGTGACGCCCGGCAAGGGGGGCGAGAAGGTCGCCGATCTGCCCGTCTTCGACACCGTTGCCGAGGCGGTCGCCGCCACCGGCGCGAACGCCACGATGATCTTCGTTCCCCCGCCGTTTGCCGCCGACGCCATCCTCGAGGCGGTCGCGGCGGAGATCCCGCTGGTGATCGCGATCACCGAGGGGATCCCGGTGATCGACATGGCACGCGTCATGCCAGTGGTGCGGGCGTCGAAGAGCCG
>CANGIH010000033.1 GCA_947453875.1 Planctomycetaceae bacterium
GCAACTGCGAGAAGACCGACCGGGCCTCGGCGGCACTCGTCACCGATCTCCGCCGCCGCGGCATGCTCGATTCGACACTCGTCGTCTGGGGGGGGGAGTTCGGCCGGACGCCGATGGTCGAGGCGAGTGCCGTCCTCGGCCGCTCAAAGGGGCGCGACCACCATCCCAATGCCTTCACGATGTGGCTGGCCGGTGGTGGGATCCGCCCCGGCGTCACGCACGGGGCGACCGACGAACTCGGATTCCATGTCGCCTCGGGGGAAGTCCATGTCCACGACCTCCAAGCGACGGTCCTCCACTGCCTGGGGCTCGACCACGAGCGGCTCACGTTCCGCCATGCCGGCCGCGACTTCCGCCTCACCGATGTGCATGGCCGCGTCGTGAACGCTATCCTGTCCTGACTTGCCGCCCGCCGTTTTGGCGCCGCGGTGTCTCGAACAGGGGGCTCTCCATGCGACGTGTGCTGTCGGCTTGCTGCGTTCTGATCCTCTTCGCTTTTCCGGTGAAGGCCGCCGATCCGTGGCTTGAAGTCGCCGGCGGCGACGGGCCCGGGAAGGGGAAGAAGGTCGTCCTCGTCAGTGGTGACGAGGAGTACCGCAGCGAGGAGGCCCTCCCGCAGCTGGCGAAGATCCTCGCCCGCCACCATGGCTTCGATTGCACCGTCGTGTTCGCGATCGACCCGGCCACCGGCACGATCCACCCCAATACCAACGACAACATCCCCGGCCTCGAGAAGCTCGGGGATGCCGACTTGATGGTGATCGCGACGCGCTTTCGCAACCTGCCCGACGAGCAGATGAAGCACGTCGATGCGTTTCTGAAGAAGGGCAAGCCGGTCGTGGCGATGCGGACGGCGACCCACGCCTTCAATATCCCCGAGGGGCGCACCTATCGCCGCTACAGCTGGGACTTCCCCGGCGAAGGCTTCGCGCAGGGCTTCGGCCGGCAGGTGCTCGGCGAGACCTGGATCAGCCACCACGGCGGCCACGGCAGCGAGAGCACGCGAGGGCTCCTCGCTCCCGACGCCAAAGATCACCCGATCCTCCGCGGCATCAAGGATGGCGAGATCTGGGGGCCGACCGACGTCTACGGCGTCCGCCTGCCGCTCCCGGGCGATTCCAAGCCGCTCGTCCTCGGGGCGGTGCTCGCCGGCATGAAGCCCGACTCGCCGCCGGTCGTAGGGGAGAAGAACGAGCCGATGATGCCGGTGGCCTGGGTAAAGAGCTACTCGGTCGAAGGGGGCCCGAAGGGGCGTTCCTTCACCACCACGATGGGCGCCGCTACCGACTTGGTGGCCGAGGGAACGCGACGGCTGCTCGTCAACGCCTGCTACTGGGCCGCCGGCCTCGAGGCGAAGATCCCGGAGAAGTCGAAGGTCGACATCGTCGGGACGTTCGAACCGACCCCGTTCGGTTTCAATGGCGCGAAGCAGGGGCTCGCCCCCGCCGACTACCGCTAGGAGGACTTCCGTGACCAACCACACCCCCGATCCGCACCCGCTCGATCACCTCACCGCCTCGGCCCGCTTTCACGACTACCGCTACGCCTCCAATCCCCTCGCCGAGGGTTCGACCGGCGAGGTGCCTTTGGCCCGGTTCGATGCCGAGCTGCACGAGCGTGGCGGCACCCGGGTGCTGGTGCTCGACAACTCGGTGGCGCTCGGCTGCTCCGGTCCGGCGACGAGCCCCGGGCTGTGCGCGAGCTTCGTCCGCGTCCGGGCCGGCGAGGGAATCGTCACCGATGCCAATGCCACGAGCCAGCTGTTCTTCGTGATGCGCGGCGCCGGCACGAGCACGCATGTCGAGGGTGATCCCGCGACGCCGTCGATCCCGTGGAAGGCGGGGGATCTGTTCACGCTCCCCGCCCGCAGCCGGATGCTTCACGCGGCCACCGACGATGCCGCCCTCTATTGGGTGCATGACGAGCCGCTGCTGCGCTATCTGGGGGCCGAGGCGACCGGGCGGCAGTTCTCCCCCACCCTTTACCGCCGTGAGGCGATCCTCGAGGCGCTCGACGGGGTGCTCCGCGATCCCTCGAGCGCCACAGCCAACCGGTTGAGCGTCCTCCTCGCCAACCGGCTCTTCCCGCAGACGATGACGATCACGCACGTCATCTGGGCGATGTTCGGGCTCCTGCCGGTGGGCGCCGTCCAGGCCCCGCATCGGCATCAGTCGGTGGCCCTCGATCTCGTCGTCGATGCGCGACCGGGCTGCTACACGATGGTCGGCCGTACCCTCGACCGCGATGGCAGCATCAAGGACGGCATCCGGGTCGATTGGAAGCCCCACTCGGCCTTCGTCACGCCGCCGGGGCTTTGGCACTCGCACCACAACGAGTCGGGGCAGCCGGCCCACATTCTCCCGATCCAGGATGCCGGGCTCCACACCTTCCTGCGGACGCTCAACATCCTCTTCAGTCGACGCACGAAGGATGGCGGCCACGACGTCGTCGAGCGGGCCGGCTGATCACGTCCGCGGCAGACGGGCTGGCTGGGGCGACCCTGAAAACGCCCTGGGGGCCAGGCGGATGTCCGCCGAGCCCCCAGGTGTGTGTGTCATCGCCGGCCTTCGCTCACTGAATGACCGTCAGGCCGCGGGCTCCGCTCGTGTTGTACTTCATGGTCACCGCGGGGCCGAAGGCGGTCTTGATCACCGAGGTGCCGGTGCAGGTGCCGGTCGCGTACACGCCGTTTGTCGCATACGACACGCTGTTGTACTGGCCGGTCCCCGTGCCACCGATCGTGGCCCCGACGGCATCGACGATGAAGAAGGCCGACGGGGCCTGGCTGATCGCGTTGCCCTGGACGATCGTCCCGGTGGTGTTGCCGGTCACGGTGATGCCGGCACTGGTCCGCGACGAACCGCTGATCACGTTCCCCTGGCCGGCGAGGCCGAAGGTGATGCCGCTGGCATTGAGGGAGGCACCCTGACCATTCCCGATGAAGATCGAGTTGGTGACCAGCGTGTTGGCCAGAACACCAGACGCGAGCATGCCGTAGGCACTGTTGCTCACGGTGATCCCCGAGATCGTCGAGCCGGCCGCGGAGACGAGCCATACCCCAGCCCCGCCGAAGTTCTGGAACGTCGTGTCCTTCAGCGTGCTGCCAGCCGCCGTGGCGGTGAAGGTCAGCCCGTTGGCCGTCGCCCCTGCGGAGGTGCCGTCGAGGGTGAGGTACTTGTTGCCGACGACCGACAGCGGCACGAGCACCGCGGGGAGGGCCGAGGCGAGCTTGATCGTCGCCGGGGCTGTGTAGGTGATCTGCGACGGGGCCTTCAGCGAGTTGATCGTCTGGAGGGTGTCGCGGAGCGAGCCTGTGCCGGAGTCGGCGGAACTCGACAGGGTCCACTGGATCCGCTTGCCAGACGGCATCGTCACGCCGCCGGGGGCGACGATCGTGCCGCCGTTGGCCATGATGACGCCGCCGGTGACCCCGGAGAAGTTGACCGTGCTCGTGGTCTGGAGCTTCGGGGAGGGGCTGCCCGCAGGGCCGATGTTGACGTTGCCGCCGTTGAGCGTGCTGATCGACACCTGACCCTGGGTCGAGACCTGGGCGATCTTCAGCAGGCCGTTGTTGACCACCGTCAGCGGGGCGCCGGCGGCAGCGAGATTGGCCGAGAGGGTGCCGAGGGAGTTGCCGGCGTTGTTGAGCGTCACACCGCCGACGGTGGTGGCGACATCGAACGACGTCGTGGTGGCAGGTTGGCCTTGGGCCACCGCCCCGCCGGTCCGGAGCGTGAAAGCCCCGGCCGCGATCGTCGAGAGGTAGATGTCATCCTTGTCGGTGAAGGAGGCGGCCCTGTTGCCGTTGGAGATCTGCAGGACGTCGGCATCGTTGCCGGCATTGGTCAGCGAGATCGTGCCGTTGACCGTCGCCACCACGCATCCGGTCGCGGTGATCGCGGCGGTCTGCGTCACGCTGCCGACGGTGGCGAGCGTGAAGTAGCCGCTGGTGATCCCGGCGATCGAGATGTCGTTCTTGTCGACCACCGTCACGTTGCGGGTGCCGTTGGAGACCTTGAGCGAGCCGAAGTCGTTGCCGTTGGCGTTGAGCGTCACGGCGCCTGCCGTGTTGGTGATCGTGGCCGTGGCGGCGACGATCGGACCGGTCGGCGACTGGGTGACGTCGCCGGCGGTGGTGAGCTTGAGTTCCCCGGCCTTGATTCCCCCGACGACGACGCCGCTCTTGTCGGTGTATTCGACGAGCCGCGTGCCGTTGTCGACCGTGAGCGTGCCGACGTCATTGCCGACGTTGTTGAGCACCATGTTGCCGAACGTCGACTTGAGCGTGGCGGTCGTGGCCACAAGCGGGCCGGTTTGCGTGAGATGGCCCCCGAGCGAAAGGGAGACATCACCGCCGGTGAGCTTCGTGATCTTCAGGCCGTCGACGTCGGTCAGGCTCACGGCCCGGTTGCCGTTGGAGATGTCGATCACGTCGAAGTCGTTCTTCGCATTGGCGAGCGTGATCGCCCCGCCGGTCGACGAGGCGACCAGAGTGCCCGCGGTGAGCACGCCGGGGAGGGTGATCGCCGCCCCCGAGGTGAGAGTGAGCGTGGTGGCGGAGAGGGGGTTGCTCGTCGTGCCGGTGATCGCACCATTCACGGCCGAGACGGTCGTCGTGCCGCCGGTGCCGAGGCTCTCGGCCGAACCGGTCCCCACGAACGACACGCCGCCAGTGAGGGCCGTCAGCGCGATCGACTTGTTGCTGCCTGTGGTCGCGAGAGGGCCGTTGACGGTGATCGAGTTGGCCGTGATCGAGATGTTGCCTGTGGTGACGAAGTTGCCGAACGTCACCGTCTGGCCCGGCTTGTTGATCGTCAGGTTGCCGTCGACGGCGATCGTGTCGGGAACGCTCGCCGGGTTGTAGGTCGGCGTGGTGAGGGTGTCGTAGGAGAGCACCTGGGCGCTGATCACCGCCGGCGGCACGAGGGTGAAGGTGCCGTTGCTGGCGTTGAGCGACACGAGGTTCGGTGCGGTGAGAGTGCCGACGACGTTGATGTCACCCGACACGCTCGTGAGGAAAATGTTGGAATTGGGGGCGGTGGTGGTGATCGGCCCGGCGTCGAAGGAGGGGAAGTTCGTGAACACGAAGTCGTTCACCGACGACCCGGCGACCGCGACGACGTTGTTGGTCGTGGAGTCGAGCTTCACACCGCCGGTGAGCGAGACCACTTCGAATGCAGCCGCGGTGATCGGGGCGGTCTGCGTGATGTCGCCCTTGGACACGATGCCCATGTCCCCGCCATCGAGGCCCTTGATCACGAGATCGCCGGCGGAATTCTCGAAGAAGATGTTGCCGGTGCCGTTGCTCGCCTGGAAGGTGTTGACGGCGTTGGCCTGAGAGTCGAGCTGGATCGTGCCGCCGCCGCTGCCATTGACGACCAGATCGGTGGCGTTGATGAAGCCCGACTGCGTCAGGCCACCGGCCACCGTGATCGTCACCGGCCCGCCCTGGATGAAGCCGATGTCGAGATCACCGACGGTGTCCTTCACCGACACCGGTGCCCCGGCGTTGCTCGCGGCGAACAGGCCGAGTTCGTTGTCCTGGGTGTCGAGGGTGATCGCATCCTTCCCGGTGCCCGCCACCGTGAGGTTGTCGGCGACGATCGCCCCTGACTGCGTGACGGCGCCGGCGGCCGTGATCGACATCTGGCCGACAGCCGACTTGCCGAGGACGAGATCCCCGGTGGCATCCTTGAAGACGACCACACCGCCCGGATTCGTCGCCTGGAAACCGTCGACCTTGTTGGTCTGCGTGTTGAGGAGGATCGGCGAGCCGTTGCCGGTCACCGAGAGGTTCGTGGCGTTGATGAAGCCCGACTGCGTCAGTTTCCCGCCGGCCACGATGTTCACCGGGCCGCCCTGGATGAACGCGATGTCGAGGTTGCCATTGGCATCCTTGATGCCGACCGGTGCCGAGCCGTTGCTGGCGGCGAAGGTGCCGATCGCGTTGGGCTGCGTGTCGAGCGAGATCGCGTCCTTCGTGGTCCCCTGAACGGTCAACGTGGCGGCAGTGATCGCCCCCGACTGCGTCACGGCGCCGGCGGCCGTGATCGTCATGGTGGCGACGTTGCTCTCGAGGATGTCGAGGCTTCCGGAGGTGTCCTTGACGACGACGGTGCCGCCCGGGTTCGTGGCCCCAAAGGCCCCGAGCTGGTTGGCCTGGGTGTCGAGGGTGATCGGCGAGCCGTTGCCGGTGACGTCGAGCGAGGCGGCGATGATCGCCCCGGTCTGGGTGATCGTGCCGGCGGCGCCGATGCCGACGGCGCCACCGTTGATCGAGGTGATCGACAGGGCCTGGTCGTTGGTGAAGTAGATCGCGCCCGGCGCCGAGGCGGTCACCGTGGCGACATGAAGCTCGATCGGATCATCGACCGCACCGATCGAGCCGGTCTGCGACGTGAGGACGACGTTCTTGGCCGTGAGGTCGAGAGTGGTGTCGCCGTCGGTGATCGACTTGTTGGCGGTGACGGTCACCTGGCCGTTGACGGAGTTGGTCACGACACTGCCGAGCTGTACCCCGCCGCCGGTGCTCGTGAGCGTGACCCCGGTCTTGCTCGTCGACGCCTGGACGTCGGTGGCGCTGATCGTGCCACCGGCGGTCACGTTCACATTCCCCTTCACGCTCTTCACCTGCTGGAAGCCGGCCGGGCCGGTGGGCTCGCCGAGGGTGATCGCGTCGAGTTCGGAGATCGTGATCGTGCCGTTGGCGAGTGCTCCGAGGGTGCCGACGGCCGTCCGCAGGGTGATGATGCCGTCGGCCTTGGTGGCGGCGTTGACCCGCGCGGTGGTGGCGAGCACGTTGGGCGCGGTGGCGGTCGGATCGGAGGAGAGGACGTCACCGGTGGCGGTGAGCGTCACCACCCCCTTCGGGGCCGAGATGGTGTCGACGTAGATCGTGTTGGCGGCCGTGGTGCCGGTCGGCGTGATGGTGGTGAGCGTGACGTTGCTCAGGTTCGAGGTCACGTTTCTGGCCGTCATCGGCGACGACGCGGTGACACGGACGTTGTTGGCGGCCGCCACGTTCAGCAGCGTCACCGGCAGCGTCGCGATGTTGTCGATGTCGATCGTCGAGGACGGGGCCGAGGCCGAGAGCGTCGTGACATTCGTATCGAGGTCGATGCGGCCCGACTTGCTCGTGAGATTCGCCGTGGCGGCGATCACCTCGGCGGCGTCGGAGACGACCGCCTGGGTGAGGTTCGAGCCGGCGACGAGCGTCACCGAGCCGCTGGGGCCGGCGTCGACGAGGTTGACCGACATCGCGCCGCCAGCGGTGACGCTGATCGGGCCGTTGTTGGCCGACAGGCTCGTCGTGCCGTTGCCGACGATCAAGTCGTCAGACTCGTTGATCGTGATCCCGGCAGCCGACCCGTTGACGCGGCCGACGACGGTGTCGACCTTGGTCGTCACTGTGGCGCCGTTGAGCGCCGAGATGGCGAGGTTTTTCGTGGTCACGAGGCCCGACGGGGTGCCGATGATCGCACCGGCGTCGGCCTGAAGCGTGACGGCCGCCGGGGCGGTGACCGGGGAATTGATGATCAGATCGGAGCCGGTGGCGACGAGGTTCACCGTCTCGGTGCGCGTCGAGTTGAAGTCACCGGCGGTGACCGGCCCGTTCACCGTCAGCTTCTGCGCGGTGACGAACACCGAGCCGTCCTTCGTGACGGCCTTGTCGAGAGTCAGGTCGCTCGAGGGGCGGTTGATCGTCAGGTCGCCGGCACCGGTGAGGGTGATCCCGACGACCGAGAACTGGGCCAGGAGAGCGTCGAGCGGCTGGTCGAGGGCCGTCCAGTCGAGCCGCTTGGCCGACAGCTGGGCCACGTTCCCGACCGTCGCCACGCCGGTCGCGGTGGTGCCCCCGCCCGGAGCCGGGCTGAAGGTGACCACCGGCGGGACGGCATAGCCGGCGCCGGGATTGGTGACCGTGACACCATTCACCGAGCCACCGCTGATCGTCGTCGTGGCAAGGGCCCCGGAGCCGAAGGGGACGAGCGTCACCTTCGGCGGGGTGGTGGAGCTGTAGCCCGAGCCGTTGTCGGTGATGCGGATGCTCGTCACCACGCCCCCTGACATGTTCGCCACGCCGGTCGCACCCGAGCCGACCGGATTGAGGATCACGTCGGTGGTCGAGGGGTTGTAGCCCGAGCCACTGCTCGTCATCGTCACGCCGGTGACGACGTACGACGTGGTCGCCGTGGCCGCCGCCTGCTGCGTGGCGCCGCCGCCGGTGAAGGTCACCGTGGCGCCGTTGACATAGCCCGAGCCGGGCTTGGTGATCGTCAGGCCCGTCACGAAGCCATTGGTGATCGTGGCGATCGCCTCAGCCCCCGAGCCGGCGCCACCGACGCCCGCGATCGTCACTGTCGGTGCCGAGCTGTAGCCGACGCCGGCGCTTGTGAAGGTGATTCCGGTGACACCCAGTGCCGTGGTTGCGGTGGCGACGGCGCCGGAGCCCGAACCGCTGCGATCGACGACGCTCACCGTCGGCGGGGCGACGTAGCCCTTGCCGGGGGCGGCGAGATTGACTTTGGTAATCGCCCCGATGCCGTTGACGGTGACAGACGCGGCCGTGGCCCCACCACCCGAAGCGACCGGAACCAAGGCGATCGTCGTCGTGGCCGGGTTGTAGGCGGTGCCGGGGTTGGTGATGGTGATCGAGCCCACCACCTGCTCGACGCCGGCGGTGATCGCGGCGGTCGTGCCCCCGGAGTTCGGGGAGGAGAGGCTGACCGTCGGCGTGCTGGTGTAGTTCTTGCCCGACTCGATCGCCCGGTAGCCGACCACGGTGTAGTTCTGGTCGTTGAAAGCCACCTGCATGCCGTTGCCGCTGCCGCCGGTGACGCCGCTCGGCCGGGTGGTGTAGCCCGAGCCAGCGGCGTACACTGACAGGACAGGCGAAAGGCCGGCGGATTCAACCCGAAGGATTCCCCCTTGGCCGCCGACGTGGTTGAGCGTCGAGGTGGTGTTGAAGCCGGTGCCACCGCTGACGACCGAGACGGCCGTGATCACGCCGCCGGTGCTGACGGTGTCGACATTGACGACGAGCCCGGTAGCACCGAGCGTGGCGTCGGAGAGGTAGAGCCGATCGCCGGGGATGTACGTGCTGCCGCCGCGGACGACGGCGAGTCCCGTGACGACGCCACCCGAGGAGACCCCGGTGACCTTCACCTCGGCGCCGGTGCCCGCGACGACCGTGAGGAGATCACCCGGCACGTAGCCGCTGCTGGCGCTGGCGGAGATTGAACCGAGCGAGCCAACGGTGAGGCCGAGGAGCGCCTGGCCGGTGGCGCCGCTACCGCCGCCGCCAGAGAGGGTCGCGGTGGTGGAGCCGGGGTACTTCGAGCCGCCGCTTGTGACCACGCCGTTGGTCACCCCGCCGGTGAGGAGTGCCACCGCGGAGGCCCCGTAGCCCGAGCCGCTGGAATCGGTGATCTGCACCAGCGGAGCGGCCGTATAGGCCGTGCCCCCCTGGGCGACATTGATCCCCTGGATCGCCCCGGTTGCGTTGACGCTCACCGTCCCGGTGGCACCGCCGTCGCCCGAGGAGATGACGACCGTCGGCGGCACCTGGTAGCCGGTGCCGCCGTTGGTGACCGAGAGAGCCGTCAGGCCGCTGACGGAGGCGACCGCATCGGCGCCCGAGCCGCCGCCGCCGACGAAGGAGATTCTCGGCGCGGTCTTGTAGTTGAGGCCGCCGTTGCTGATCGTGATCCCGGTCACGACACCAGCGATCAGCTGCGCCGTGGCAACGACGCCCGAGCCACCGGTGCCGGCGTTGTCAAACACCACCTGCGGCGCCGTCACATAGCCCGAGCCACCGGAGAGCACCTTGACGAACGTCACCTTGCCATCACCGACGGTGGGGGTGACCGCCGCGCCGCTGCCGGCCGAAAAGCTCACCGTCGGCGGCGTCGCGTAGCCCGAGCCAGGGTTGGTGACCGTTACGCCGGTGATCTTGCCGGGGGTGAGGACGCGGCCGAGCGGCGCGGAGAAGGAGAGCTGATCGGCCACGGTGAACGTGGCGTCCGGGCTCATGATCACGTTGCCGTTGTCGGCGGTGAGGATGAAGTCCTGCGTGGGGTTGGCGAGGTTCGAGTCGTTGACGAACACGTCGCCGATGGCGTTGATGTCGCCATCCTGGGCGCGGAGCCGGATCGTGCCGTTGGTCGTCTTCAGGTCACGGGCGACCAGACCCACCGCCGACGTGGTGAGGCTGATGTCGCCGGTGCCGGCGGTGGCCACGTTGACCGCGTCGAGCAGCCCCTTGGCGGTGACCGTGATCGCGCCGTCGCCGGTCGTGGCGATGTCGGTGAGGGTGATCCCGTCGTCGTCGGCGAGTGTGATCGAGCCGCCGGCCTTCGCCGTCACCGTCTCCGTACGAGTGAGCGTGTTGATCAGGCCGCCGGCGTTGAGCTTGAGATTCGTCGCCTCGAGCCGCGCCTGGCTCGAGATGGCGCCCGAGGCGGTGAGGTTGATCGAGTCGCCGGGGGCCCTGACGATCGCGGCGCTCGTGACAGCGATGTTGCCCGCCGTGGCGGTGACATTCAGATTGCCGATCCCGCTGGTACCGGCGGAGACATTGCTGCCGATCGTCACCGAGTTGCCCGTGAGCGTGAGGTCGCCCTGCTCGGTGGAGATCGGCCGGTTGATGTTGAGCGTGCTGGCGGCGAGCGATAGGCCGCCGATCGTGTCGAAGTTGGAGTTGGTGATCACCTGCCGGCCCGGCTCGCTGGCCTTCAGCGCGATCGTCGCCTTCGAGGCGGGGAGCGCGTTGATCGTCAGGTCGCCCTGGACCTGATCGACATTGATGGCGATGTCGGCGGCTGGGCCGACGTTCGTGCCGGCGAAGATGTTGTGCTGGGCGAAGCCAGCCGTGCGGATGTTGATCGTGCCGCCGTCGGCCGCGGCATTGTTGAGCGTGATGCTCTGCGAGCCGCTGATCAGGCCGGAGGCGCCGGTGAGGATGTTGTGGGGGTTGGTCGAATTGACCTGCAGATTGACGTAGCTGGCATTGGCGATCTGGCCATCGATGAGGATGTCGCCGCCGTTGGGTCCGTAGCCGTAGGTGTCATACGACGACCTGAACGCACTTTGAGGTACGGCACCACCGGTGACGATCTCGACGCCGCCGTTGGCGACGATCGACGCCCCGGCGATCACCTTGAAGTCGCCGTCAGCGACCCGACCGAAGAAAGGCCCGCTGATCTGGTTCTCGATCTGCACCAGGTGCTCGGCGGCGAGCAGGTTGGTGTACCGAGCGGTCATCTTCGCCTGAATGTAGATCTCGGTGCCGAGGAGGTTGTATCCGCCACCACCGTTGGGAAGGTATTGAACCGGGGCCGCAGCCGGATACGCCTCGGCGGCGTCGGAGCGGATGATGATCTTGCCGGTGCCGACGGCCTGGCTGAAGTCGACCTCCAGCGCCAGCGGCATCGAATCGCCGACATGGAGAACGAAGGTCGGGTCGACCGTGCCTGGGGCTGCGGTGACGCGGAGTTTCGCAAGATGGAAGACTTCTCCCGGGGCCGTGGCGCCCGGGTTCCACATCTCCGGCGGGGTTGAGTACTGGCGGAGAAGCGAAATCGGCCCCACATGGTCGTTGCCGGTGCTGCCCCCCACATAAGGGAGCCGTGTGCCCCAATTCTGGAACTGCA
>CANGIH010000034.1 GCA_947453875.1 Planctomycetaceae bacterium
GTTGGGGAGAGCGGTACGGATCTGCCGACGGTCGATAACGAGCATTCCTGAGGTGAGGCGCCCCTCGGTTTCGACGTCCGCCGCCACGCTCGCGCGCTCAAAGAGCTCCGGGTTGGTTGCCGCGACGAGTGCCACCACCTCCGGCAGGCAGGCCCCTTCGCTCCCAAGAAATCGTCGCTGCGCCCGGAAGGCGTGGGGCAGCATCCGCCGGAACAGCTTCCCGGCGCGGGAGAAGGGATCGGGGAGCTGGTCGAGGAGTTCGAAGCCCAGCACCACCTGTGAGGCGATGTCGACCGGCACGAGCGTCTTGGCCACGGGCTCCCGGAGGACGTGCCTGGCGGCGACGGGATCGGCGTAGAAATTGAAGTCGGCCACCGGGGTGGCGGTTCCCGCGGCGGCGGCGGTGCCCCCACACACGACAAGGCTCCCGACGATCTCGGCGAGCGATGGATCGCGGCGGAACACCCGGGCGATGTTCGTCAGCGGCCCGAGCGCGAGGATCGTGACCTCGCGGGGATGGGCCCGGAGTGTGTCGGCGATCACCTTCTCCGAGGGATGTTCACCATGGAGTTGCACCCGGGGCAGATCGAGGCCGCCAAGGCCATCACCACCATGGAGATTCCAGGGGATGTCGACTGGATCGGTGTCGGTCGGTGCCGCACCGAGCCGGGGAAGGCGGGGCGGATCGAGAAGCGTGACGAGCGCCTGCACGTTCGCCGTTGCCTGGTGAGGGGGCACGCTTCCCCCTGTGGCGGTGACGGCGAGGACGTCCAGGCGCGGGTCGAACAGCGCCAGAGCCAATGCCACGGCGTCGTCAATCCCGGGGTCGATGTCGAGGATCAGCTTGCGGGCCAAGGGGATTTGCAGCCGGGGTGGGGCGGAAGGGTTGGGCGAAGCGACGCCAAGAATCGGGGAGGGGACCGGAACCTGTTGTACGCTGGAGCGAGCGGGCGGAGAGCTAAACAATCCTAACCGGCCAACCACCCCCCGGCACACGATCCCCCGGAGACGTTTTCCCCATGCCCGGCCCGGCTGACTTCCAGGCATCCTCCCCGCCATCTCCCGGTGACATGGTCAACCGGCAGACGGAGCGATTCGGCGCCGGTCTCCACCCGACCGCCGACGAGGTCGAGGCCGTCGTCGCAGCCGTGCTCGACGGAAACGTCGAACTCGACACCTTCGCGCGTTGGCTCGTCGCCTGCACCGATGCGGGAGAGACGACCTCCGAAATCGCCGGCGTGGCCGCGGCGCTGCGAGGGCGCATGGACCGCATCCCCCATTCCCAGCCGATCGTCGTCGATACCTGTGGCACAGGCGGCGACGGTTCGGGCTCGTTCAACATCTCCACTGCCGCCGCGATCGTCGTGGCGGGAGCAGGCCTCCCAGTCGCCAAACATGGGAACCGGGCCGTCTCGAGCCGCACCGGGTCTGCCGACGTCCTCGAGCGACTCGGCGTCCGCATCGACGGCCCCCCGTCCATCGCAGCCGCGTGCCTCGCCGAGGTCGGCCTCGCCTTCTGTCTGGCGCCGACCCACCATCCCGCGATGGCCCGCGTCGGCCCGCTGCGACGTTCGCTCGGGAGGCCGACGGTATTCAATCTCGTCGGCCCGCTGTGCAACCCGGCCGGTGCCACCGTGCAGGTGATCGGCGTCGGCCGGGCCGCCGTCCGTCATGCCGTGGCGGAAGCGGCCGTTCTCGGGGGAGCCCGCCGCGTCCTGGTCGTCTCCAGCCCGCTGGCAATCGAAGGCACTCACGCACCGGCCTCCGGTTTGGCAACGCTCGACGAGGTCAGCCTCTTCGGAGCCACCGACGTCATCGATGTAGGCCCCGACGGCACGCGTCACCATTCGTGGACCGCCGAAGACTTCGGCCTGCTGACACGCCCCATCGCCGACCTTGCGAGGCTCGAGGTGAACGGCCCCGACGAGAGCGCCGCGGCCATCCGTGCCGTGCTCGCGGGGGAGTCGGGGCCACGCCGGGATGTCGTCGTCCTCAACGCCGCGGCGACGCTCTGGGCCGCCGGCGTGGCCGCGTCGCTCCCCGCAGCCCGGGCCCTTGCCGAGCAGACCATCGACGACGGCTCGGCCGCCGCGAAACTCGCTGCGCTCGTCGCCCGCTCGAACGAGTCGATAGGCCCGTCGGCCGATGCCTGATACCCGCCCAACCGGAAAGCCAGTCTGATGGAATCCGACCTCATCCAGATCAGCCCGCTCCGCTCACCATCGACCATCGTCCCCGGACTCGACTCGATCCCGGGGCGCGCCCCCTCTGCACCGGAGTCATCCTGTTGTGGGGGCGGGACGGTGCCCCCCCAGACGGCCCCCTCCCTCGGCACGACCAGCAGCGGCTCCTGCTGCGGAGGCACAAGCGCCGGTCCATCGATTGCGTCTGCGGCGGCAGCGCCGACCAAGCCGTGCTGCGCCAAGGCGGACATCGGCGAACTCGGCTGGGCCTGCCCGATGCATCCGCAGGTGACGAGCACCCGGCCGGGTGACTGTTCGATCTGCGGCATGCCACTCGAGCCGATCGGGCAGCCGGCGGACGCCACGGCCACGGCTGCCGCCGACCGCCGGCGGCTGTGGATCTGCGCCGGGCTCGCTTCCGTGTTGATGGTGGTGGCGATGGCGGGGATGGCCGGCCACGGCGCCGGCCACACGGCCGAGGGACTTTTAGCCCGGCTGATCGCCCTCGCAGCAGGCAACGGGGGCAACTGGCTCCAGCTGGCGCTTGCCACACCGATCCTCTTCTGGGGCGGTCGACCGATCCTCGCCGGCGGGCTGACCGGGTTCCGCAACGGCCGGCCGACGATGTTCTCGTTGATCTCGCTCGGGGTGCTCGTCGCCTGGGGTGTGAGCGTGCTGGCGACGGTCGCCCCCGGGATCTTCCCTGAGGCCTTCCGTCGCCACGACGGCAGCGTCGCGGTGTTTTTCGAATCGGTGGGGATGATCATTGTCCTCGTTCTCGTCGGCCAACTCCTCGAGACCCGCGCCCGTCGCGGGACCACCGCCGCGATCAGGGCCCTCCTCGATCTCAGCCCTCCAACCGCAGAGCGCGAGCCGGGCGGGGAGATCGTCCCCCTGGCGGCCGTCCATCGCGGCGACCGGCTCCGCGTCCGTCCCGGCAGCAGGATTCCTATCGACGGAAGGATCATTGACGGAGACACCTCCTGCGATGAGTCGCTCCTCACGGGAGAGCCGCTGCCGGTGGCGCGGGGCGCCGGCGACCGCGTTCTCGGCGGGGCGATCAACGGCACGGGGGCGCTCGTGATCGAGGCCGGAACCGAGCCACACGACACCCTGGTCGCGCGGATCGCCAGGCTCGTCCGCGAGGCCCATGCCAAGCGGGCACCGATCGAGCAACTCGCCGACCGGATCTCGGCCGCGTTCGTACCGGCGGTGCTCCTGATCGCCCTGCTCGCCTTCGCCGGGTGGGCTCTTTTCGGACCGGAGCCACGACTATCGCTCGGTCTGCTCTCTGCGGTGAGTGTCCTCGTGATCGCCTGCCCCTGTGCCCTTGGGCTCGCGACGCCGCTTTCGATGACCGTGGCGATCGGACGCGGTGCCTCCGCCGGGATCCTCATCCGCAGCGCCGATGCGATGGAGCGGCTCGCCCGGACGCGCACGCTCGTCCTCGACAAGACGGGCACCCTCACCCTGGGGCAGCCGACCATCACCGCCGCGATCGCCGTCGGCGAGGGTCACTTCGCCGCTGCCCGCGACCGAGTTGCCCTCGCGGCCCTCGCCGGCGACGACCTTCTCCGTGCCCTGCTCGCCCGGGCCGCCAGCCTCGAGGCTGCGAGCGAACACCCCCTCGCCAGGGCATTCGATCAGGCAGCCGGGAACGCGGGAGTTGATCTCCTCCCCGCCACGAATGTCCGCGCCGTGGTGGGCCGCGGCATCACGGGTCTGGTCGCCGGCCATGAGACGCTCCTCGGCAGCGAGCGCTGGCTCGTCGAGCGTGGCTTCGATCCGGCCGGAGGACTCGCCGGGGTCCCCGCAGCCGCGGCCCTCCTCGAGCACGCCCGCGAGGCCGGTTCGACGATCATCTGCATGGCCGTTGATGGCCGGTTCGCAGGTTTTTTCGAGGTCGCGGATCCGCCGCGGCCGGAGGCGGCAGGAGTGATCGCGGAGCTGCGGCGTTCGGGCATCGATGTGGAGATGCTGTCGGGCGACACGCCGCAGGCGGCCCGGCACGTGGCCCGGCTTGTCGGCATCGACCGGGCCGAGGGGGGGCTTGCTCCCGAGGCGAAGGCCGAGAGGATCGTGCGTCTCCGTGACGACCTGCGCGGCGCGGGAAGCGTGATCTTCGTGGGGGATGGCGTCAATGACGCGCCGGCGCTGGCCTCGGCAGACGTCGGCGTGGCGATGGGATCCGGTGCCGACGTCGCGCTCGAGACCGCCGACGTCACACTTCTTTCCGGGGGGCTCACCGCCGTGCCCCGGGCGCTGCGTCTGGCCCGCGGCACGATGGCGAATGTCCGGGAAAACCTCTTCCTCGCCTTCCTCTACAATCTCCTCGCGATTCCGCTGGCGGCCGGCGTCCTCTATCCGCTCCTCGGGCATGTCACGAGCCCGATGCTCGCCGCAGCGGCGATGAGCATCTCCTCGCTGTCGGTGATCGCCAACGCCCTGCGGCTCAAATCTCTCGATCTCGACGCTGCCGGCGAGCTCAGCCCCCCTCGAGCGCCACGGTGAGGCCGTCGTAGGCCAGCTCCACCCCCGCCGGCAGCGATGCCGATGTGATGGCGTGGTCGAGCTCGTGACCGAGGTGGATGAGGATCGTCCGCCTCGCTCCCACCCGCTTGGCCACCGCGAGCGACTCCTCGAGCGAAAAATGGGTCGGATGACGCGTGTGCCGCAGGCAATCGACGATGAAGACATCGAGCCGCTCGAGCCGCTCGAAGGTCTCCTCCGGGATGAAGTTCGTGTCGGTGCAGTAGGCGACGTCACCGAAGCGGAAGCCAAGGACGTCGAACACGCCGTGCCGCAGTCGCAGCGGTCGCACCTCCGCCCCGAGCAACTCGAATGGATCGGTCCCGATCCGGGCTATCTCGAGCTTCGGCACGCCTCCACCGGGCAGCGGCATCGGCTGGAAGGCGTAGTCGAAGGCCCTGCGGATCCGCTTTTCCACCATCTCTTCGCAGTAGACGGGGATCGGCCCTCCGCGGGCATGACACAGCGGGCGGACATCGTCGAGGCCATACAGATGATCGACATGGTCGTGCGTGTAGAGCACGGCATCGACGCGGCCGATCCGCTCGCGGAGCAGCTGCGTGCGGAGGTCGGGGGTGGTGTCGATGAGGAGCGTGCCGCCGGGGAGCCCAAGGAGCACGCTCGTCCGGGTCCGCTTGTTCCGCGGATCGGAACTGGTGCAAGTGTCGCAGGTGCACCCCACCACCGGCACACCGACACTCGTACCGGTGCCGAGAAAGAGCAGTTGGCCGGCGGGATCACGGAACAGTGACACGGGAATCGCTCGAGCGACTGGGAGGACGTGGAGAGAGCCCATGGTAGCAGCCGGCTTACGGACGTTTGAGCCGCGCCTCGAGCCAGGGTGCGACGGCGTCGAACCACACCGCCGCGTGCCGGCGCTGGCCGGCACCGCTCATGTGGACGCCGCGGCCACCTGAATCACGCAGCGCGCCGGTGAGACGATCGGTGTCGGGCCCGGGGAGCGCGAGCCCGTCACGACAGACCGCAGCCTGGGCGGCGCGGATATCAGTCGAGGATTCGTCTCCGGGCACATGGTAGCTGGCCCGGGCCACAAACCAGGGGATATCGCGTGCCTCGGCCCGATTCGACGACGAGATGAGCCTGCCGAGGTAGTCCTCGTAGAGCTGGCCGGGCAGCGTCCGGGAGGGATCGGCCTGATTGGCATCGCTCTCTCCCTGGTGCCAAAGGAGGGCGCGGTAGCCCCCGGCCCCGCACTGCCGCATCCTCCGCAGGAGCATCGCGAACGCTTCGCCGTCGCTCTCCCACCCACCATCACCGACGGGTCGGACCCGGCCGGTGAGCGTCGGCGGCGTTGGAAACCGACTCCCCGCCGGCAGCCACTCCCGAATGCTCGTCGCCCCGATGCCGCAAGCCACAAACCCGACCGGCACGCCGAACCGCTCGACGAGGAGGTCGCCAAGCGCCGGCAGGAAGCTCCCCCCATCACCGCTCGCCCCCGGTTGCGGGTCGGCGGCGGGCCGCCAATTCCCATCGGGATCGAGCGTGACGACCCGGTCATCGGTGGGCAGGAGCCTTTCCTCGCCATGGTTGGCGGAATTCGACTGACCGGCGACCACGAACACCTCGCCGACACCAACCCTCGCGACGGCCGCCTCGCCGACGGTATGCCCCGCGACGACCGAGCGAACCTCGAGGCGATACCAACCGCCGGCCGGCGCCTCAAGGGCGCCGGTGGAGCGTTCCTCCTGCCCCGGCAGGCGGGGAGCGGGCTCGAGGGTGAGCCAGCCCGACGCCCTATCCACCGCCACTCGGGCCTCGATCTGCCCACCGGGGGGCGGCATCCCCACCACCTCGACGGGAATCACCCCGCCATCGATGTCCCGCCGCTGCACCACCTGCAGCGGGCGTGGATGGAGGATCGTAAGCGGCGCCCCCGGCGGCGTGGCGCCGAGCCGGGCACTCACCGCCAGCAGGATCGAGACCGCAACACCGCCGACGATCCACCGCCTCGAGCCGTTCATCACGTCGCCTCCAAGGAATTCCCCCCGTCCACTGGCCGCAGGCCGGCGCTCCGCCGAGCATCGCCGCAATGCTTCCCCGAGACAAGGAGCCCTGACCGAGGAGGGCCGAGCACAGTTTCGCCTTGACCCACGGCGCGAAAGACCATGACAATCCTTTCAAGGCGGTGATGGAAACCGCCCAGACTCCCAGGTCCAGCCTGTCCCCCGGATCGCATGCGGTCCGCCGGGGCGGCTTTCCTGCCGGCTGCCGTCAGCCTTCAGGTCCGACCGAGAGGGCTCAGCCCCCAAGGCCATTCCCGAGATCCGCCGCGGGCCCGTCACCCCACAGCCCAAGACCACTCCGCATGGAACAGCTTGAACACATCTGGGACGCGGTCAGCAACACCGCCGCCGCCACCGGACACCGCGTGGAGCGGTTCCTCACCGGACTGTTCGGCTCGTCCAACGCCCGTTATCTGCGACGGCTCGAGCCGAAGATCGAGGCGATCAACTCCCTCGAACCGCGGTACCAGGCGATGACCGACGCCGAGCTCCGCGGGCAAACCGCCGAATTCCGCCGCCGACTCGCCGCCGGCGAGACGCTCGACGACATCCTCCCCGAGGCTTTCGGGGTCTGCCGTGAGGCGGGACGGCGCTGGCTGGGGATGCGTCACTACGACGTCCAACTCATCGGCGGCATGGTCCTCCACTCCGGTGCGATCGCCGAGATGATGACCGGCGAAGGAAAGACGCTCGTCGCCACACTGCCTGCCTACCTCAACGCCATCGAGGGGAAGGGCGTCCATGTCGTGACGGTCAACGACTACCTCGCCCGCCGCGACATGGAGTGGATGGGCCCTCTCTACATGGGGCTGGGGCTGACCGTCGGGGCGATCCAGTCAGGGATGGATTCCGCCGAGCGGCAGAAGTCGTATGCCGCCGACATCACCTACGGCACCAACAACGAGTTCGGCTTCGATTACCTCCGCGACAACATGCGGATGGCCTCGCGCGGTGATGATCGCTTCCCACCCCACATGCAGCAGAGCCAGGGTGTGCTCAACTTCGCGATCGTCGACGAGGTGGACAACATCCTCATCGACGAGGCCCGCACGCCGCTGATCATCTCCGGCCCCGCTCACGACGACGTCTCGAAATACTCCCGGGCCGATCAGATCGCCCGCAAGCTCGAGGCCGACAAGCATTTCGAGGTCAAGGAGAAGGAGCACACCGTCGCCCTCACCGAAGAGGGTGTCCGACTCGCCGAGCGACTGGCGGGCGTGGAGAGCTTCTACACCGCCGGCAACATGGAGTGGCCGCACCTCATCGACAACTCCCTCAAGGCCCATCACCTCTACAAGCGCGACGTGAACTACGTCGTCCAGCAGGGCGAGGTGGTGATCGTCGACGAATTCACCGGACGATTGATGCCGGGCCGGCAGTGGTCCGACGGGCTCCATCAGGCCGTCGAGGCCAAGGAGGGGGTGCGGGTCAAGGAGGAGTCGCAGACCCTCGCCACGGTCACGCTGCAAAACTTCTTCAAGCTCTACAAGAAGCTCGGCGGCATGACCGGCACGGCGATGACCGAGGCGAGCGAGTTCTGGAAGATCTACAAACTCGACGTCATCGCCATCCCGGCGAATCGGGGCATGAAGCGGATCAACCACCCCGACGTCATCTACCGGACCGAGAAAGAGAAGTGGGCGGCGGTCGCCGACGAGGTGGAACGCGTCCACCGTTGGGATTCGCTCGTCCTCACCGACGGCAACTGGCGGATCGGGCGGATCCTCGGGGAGAGCGACTCCGGGATCGAGTTCGAGGAGAAGGAATCGCGAACGACCGAGACGATCCCGCGGAAAACCGTCCGGGAGATCCAGCGCCGCGGCTGCCCGGTGCTCGTCGGCACGGTGTCGATCGAGAAGAGTGAACTGCTCTCCTCGCTTCTCGAAGCCCGCGGCATCGACCATCAGGTGCTCAACGCCAAGCACCACAAACGCGAGGCCGAGATCATCGCCCAGGCCGGACGGATGGAGGCCGTGACGATCGCCACGAACATGGCCGGGCGCGGCACCGACATCATTCTCGGCGGCAATCCAGACACGCTCGCCTGGGCCCGCCTCCAGGACATCTATCCGACGCGTCTGGACGTGCCGAAGGAGGAATGGGATGGCCTGGTGCGCGAGATCTCAGACCGTGAGAACATGAAGGCCGAGGGGGAACGGGTCCGGTCGATGGGCGGCCTCCACATCATCGGCACGGAGCGACACGAAGCCCGGCGCATCGACCTCCAGCTCCGCGGTCGTTGTGGCCGCCAGGGGGATCCGGGCTCCAGCCGGTTTTTCCTCTCGCTCGAAGACGACCTGATGCGGATCTTCGCCGGCGAATGGGTGAAGAACGTCCTCACCCGCCTCGGCATGCAGGACGGCGAGGCGATCGAGAGCCGGATGGTCACCCGCCGGGTCGAGGCGGCCCAGAAGAAGGTCGAGGAACGGAACTTCGACGTCCGCAAAAACCTCCTCGAATACGACGAGGTGATGGACGAACAGCGGAAGCGGGTCTACGGCTTCCGCCAGAAGATTCTCGACGGCTCGGACTGCCGGGTGCTGATCCTCGAGATGGTCGATCGGCAGGTCGACCAGTATGTGGGCACGTTCCTTGACAAGGACTACGGACCGCAGTCGTACGCCACTTGGGCTTCCGGCCAGCTTGCCTGCGAACTCGACGCCGCCGACTTCCGCGGCCTCAATGCGGAGGAGGCCGAGCGACTCGCCACCGATCTGGCGATCCGCCAATCCGAGACCCAGATCTTCGAGGCGGTCGAGGAAAACATCCCCGATGGCGAGGACGAGAGCGAATGGAACTGGGGGGCACTGGCATCGTTTGCCAATGCCCGCTGGAAGACGCAACTCACCGACCGCGACCTGAAAAAGGTCGGCCGGCAAAACGTCGTGGAATTCCTCCAGGAACGGGTCCGTGACGCGATCACGAAGCTCGATCTCTCCGAGGGGGCCCGATTCCTCGATCATGACTTCGGACTGCGCAGTGCCTGCGGCTGGACACAATGGCGGTTCGGCGATGCCCTCGATGCAGCTGAGGTGGATCGGGTGGTGAAAGCGGGGCTTGACCCGCGGCAGTTCCGCGACCTCGTCAAGAAACACGCCCACGAGGTCTATGCCCGCCGAGAGGCGGAATATCCGGTGCTCGCGGGCCTGAGCCACTTCATCCGCCAGCAGCCCGATGGAACCTTGGCCCTCGACCGCCCCGGGCTTCTTGCCTGGGCACGCGAACGGTTCGACACCGATCTCCAGCCGGCGGACCTGGAAACCAACGATCTCGACCAACTCCGCCGGGTGCTCACCGATGCACTCCGCCGGCGTCAGGCACGGGGCGACGATCCCCGCGATGAGATGAAGCGGATGGAACGGGCCGTGCTGCTCCAGATCCTTGACAACGCCTGGAAAGACCACCTCCTGGCGATGGATCATCTCCGCTCGAGTGTCGGCCTCCGCGGCTACGCCCAGGTCGACCCGAAGGTCGAGTACAAGCGCGAGGGGATGCGGACGTTTGATCTGATGTGGAAGGGGATCGACGAGCGGGTCACTGAAAACGTCTACAAGATCAAGGACGTCGAGGACGACGCGCTGCGAAGCACCTGGAAGGAGACCGCGGCGATCCACGCTGCCCCTCCGCCGGCAACGATCCCGGAACCGGCTGCCGAGGCTCCGGCGACGGCACGTTCCGCCGACGAACCCTCCGTGGAACCGATCCGCAATTTCGGTCAGAAGGTGGGGCGGAACGATCCCTGCCCCTGCGGGAGTGGGAAGAAGTTCAAGAATTGCTGCGGCCGATAAGGTGCCGGCGGGCAACGGAGCCCCGATGCGAGGCCACGGGTCGCCCCGCTGTCGGCCGTGAGTTGCGCCGCCGTCCGACTCCCCGGGTGCAGGGCATGCTTCTCGACCTCCTCTACCTTGCCATCTTCGTGGCGATGCTCCCCTGGATCGCCTGGCGGCGGTGGTCCGGGGGGAGGCCCGTCGCCTCGCCGTGGCTCCGGTTCAGTGGGGGAGGCCCCGCGCTCGAGGCCAAGGGGGGGCGGAAAAGGATCTGGCTCCATGGCGTGAGCGTGGGTGAAATCCAGCTCCTCGCGTCGCTCTCCAGGGAGATCATCAGCAGGGCCGAGGGGGAGAGACTGCCGATCGACGTGGCTGTATCGAGCTCGACGACGACCGGCCTCGATCTGGCCGCGCGGCGATTTGGAGCCATGTCCGTGTTCCCCTGCCCGCTCGATTTCAGCTGGGCGGTGCGACGAGTGTTCGACCGCGTCACCCCCGACCTTCTCGTCCTCGGTGAGCTTGAACTCTGGCCCCACCTCCTCGAGGCGGCCCACCGTCGCGGCATCCCGGTGATGGTGGTCAACGGCCGGATGAGCGAGAAAAGCTCGCGCGGCTACGCCCGCGTGGCGCCGCTCGTGCGCCGGATGCTCCGCAGGGTCACGCTCGTCAGCGCCCGGTCGGACACCGACGCTGCCCGCTTCCGCAGTCTCGGCGCCGGTGATGTCGTCGTGGCAGGGTCGATGAAGTTCGACGGGGTGCGGGGCGATCGGAGCGATCCGGAGATCGGCAGGCTCTCGAGCCTGGCCGGATTCCGTCCCGAAGAGATCGTGTTTCTCGCCGGGAGCACGCAGGCACCGGAGGAGCAGTACGCCATCGAGGCCTTTCGCGCAGTCGCCGACGACCACCCCCGGCTCCGCCTGGTGATCGTCCCCCGCCATGTCGAACGCGCCGCGGAGGTCGCAGGCCTGCTCGACGCCGCCGGCCTGGCATGGCAAGCCCGCAGCCGACTCGATGCCGAGGGAGCCTCCGGCAA
>CANGIH010000035.1 GCA_947453875.1 Planctomycetaceae bacterium
CTCCCTCCAGGCGGCGGCGATGAAGACACGGATGCAGCCGATCGATCAGGTGTTCAGCAAGTTCCCCCGCATCGTCCGTGACCTCGCCGTCACCTGCGGCAAGGAGGTGACGCTCGAGATCGACGGTGCCGACACCGAACTCGACCGCTCCCTGATCGAGACGATCCGTGATCCCCTCACGCACCTGGTGCGGAATGCCGTCGATCATGGCATCGAGGCGCCGGAGGTGCGTGTGGCCCGCGGCAAACCGGCCGCCGGGAGGCTTTCGCTGCGGGCCTACCATGAGAGCGGCCAGGTGACGGTCGAAATCCGCGACGACGGCGGCGGCATTCCCGTCGACGCGGTTCGGAAAAAGGCGGTCGCACGGGGGCTTGTGACCGCGGAGCAGGCGGCGGCCCTTCCCGATGACCGTGTCCTCCAGTTCATCTTCGAACCCGGCTTCTCCACCGCGGCGAAGGTCACCGACGTCTCCGGCCGTGGTGTGGGGATGGATGTCGTGCGGACGAACATCGAGGCGATCGGCGGCTCGGTCGACATCGGCAGCCGCCCCGGGCTCGGCACCACCGTCCGCGTGCGGATCCCCCTCACCTTGGCGATCATCCCGGCGCTGATCGTTTCCTGCGGCAGCCACCGGTTCGCGATCCCCCAGGCCGCCGTCCGCGAGTTGATCGCCTTGCGGGCCGGCACCTCCGCCTCGGCGGTCACCGTGGAGGGGCTCGAAGGGGCACCGGTGATGCGCCTGCGCGGGCGATTGCTGCCGCTGGTGTTTCTCGGCGAGCTCCTCGGCATCGAGGCGACGGCCACGGGAGGGGCGGTCGACCGTCCGGCCCATGGCACGGTCGTCGTCCTCAGCGTCGATGACCATGTCTTCGGCCTCGTGGTCGACAGCGTGGCAGTCAGTGAGGACATCGTCGTCAAGCCGATCGTGGCGGCGTTGGTGGCCCTCGGCCTCTATGCCGGGGCGACGGTGCGCGGCGACGGGGCGGTGGTATTGATCCTCGATCCGCGCGGGATCGCGCAGGCGGCGCGGGTGCCGACGCGAACGGCGTCGGATGCCCCGGCCGACGCCGGCGGCGGCCCCGACGCCGTGACCGACCGCTATCTCGTCTGCGAGTCTCCGGCGGGCCGGCTCGTGGCCGTGCCCCTCGACGAAGTCGCCCGGCTCGAGACGTTTCCCAGGGAGCGAATCCAACATGCGGCCGGGCAGTCGGTCGTTCACCGCGAGGGGCGATTGACCGCCATCGCCGACGTCGATGCCGTGCTCAGCGGATCCCCGACGGCGTTCGACACGTCCGGCGTGACCGCCGTGATCCTCGCCCCCGCTCTCGGCGATGTCGCCTTGAGGGTGCGGAGAATTCTCGAGGTGGTGACACCCGACTCACCGATCAACAGCGGGTTGCGGGGTCGGGGGGTGTTGGGGACGATCGCGGTGGCGGGGCGTGCCACCGAGGTGATCGATGTCCGGGCGACGCTTCCCGGCGCGCCGGCCGCGGAGACCAGGCAGGTGTCCGCATGACCGCCTCCCCGTCGTCCGTCCCCTCCTCCATCCGCCGCGCCTGCATGTTCGTCGTCGCGGGCCGCACCTTCGCCGTCGACGCCACCGCGGTCCAGGAGGTGTTCAGGGGGACGGCGACGACGCCGGTGCCCCGGGGGCCGGCTGCGATCCGCGGTCTGCTCAACCTCCGCGGGCGGATCGTGCCGGCGGTCGACATGCGGCGAAGGCTGGGATTCGATCCGGTGGCGGGAGAGGGGATCCATGTGGTTCTCTCCGCCGGCGGCGAGGCCTACAGCCTGATCGTCGATGCGATGGCGGACGTCATCGACATCCCCCTGTCGGCGATCGAGAAACCGACCGGCGGTATCGAAGGGGGGCAGAGGGAGTGCGTCGACGGGGTGTATCCGGCCCGCGGGGGGCTTGTGCATCTGTTGTCGATCGAGGCGATTCTCGCGGGACTTGGTGACACGGCAGCGGAAAGGAAATTGCGATGAGTGCGCAGTCGACGGGTGGGCGGACCGAGGGACGCGGATGGCTCAGGGAACTCGTGGCGTTCGCCACCAACCCGCTCCTCCTGGCGCTCCTCCTGGTGTCGCTGGTGCCACTGGCGCTGATGGGGTACGCGACCTATCGAAGCGCATCGTCGTCGCTCGATGACGAGGCGAAGAACAAGCTCCAGGTGGTCCGCGAGATCACCGTCAAACAGGTGGAGCGATACTTCGCCGGCGTCCACGACCATCTCGGGGTGCTCGCCAGCGATCCTTCGACCCGCTCCGCCCTCGCCGACTTCAGCGAGGGATTCCGCACGCTTCTCCAGGACGACACGGTCACGGAGGCGGACCAGTCGCGTGCCCGCCGCGACCTCGAGGCGTGGTATGCGGGCGAATTCGCCTCGCGGTACAAGTCGGAGAGCGACAAGGATCTCGGGGTCGAAGGGATCACGGCGGTCCTCGGGGATGCCGCGATCTGGCTCCAGGATCTCTACATCCGCCGCAACGACAACCCGCTCGGCTCGAAGGATCTCCTCGACGCCGCGGCCGATCCCTCCGCCTATTCCAGGGCCCACGGCCGCCATCATCCGCTCTTCCGCAACATCCTCAAGAAGTTCGGGCTCTACGACATCTTCCTGGTCGATGCCGATTCGGGCGACATCGTCTACACCGTCTTCAAGGAAATCGACTTCGGCACGTCGCTCCGCAACGGCGCCTTCGCCGAATCGTCGCTCGGGAAGGTCTTCCGCCAGGCGGCGGCCGCAGGCCGTGGAGACGTCGTCTATTTCGGCCACTTCGGCCCCTATCTCCCCTCCTACGACAAGCCGGCCGGATTCCTCGCCGCCCCGGTCCTCGAGGGGCGGAAGGTGGTCGGCGTGCTGATCTTCCAGTTGCCGCTCGACCGCATCAATCAGGTGGTCGGTGAGACGCTCGGCCTGGGAAAGACCGGCGAGACCTACGCCATCGGCCCCGACCGGCTGTTCCGCACCGACTCGCGCTTCCTCGAACGCCTCGGTGTGAAGTCGACGATCTGCAATCCGAAGTTCAAGGTCGACACGATGCCGGTGAAGGATGTCTTCGACCACGGCGGCAGCGGCACGGCATCGGCGCTCGACTACCGCAGCGAACCGGTGCTCTCCTCATGGGGCCCGGCGGTGATCCACAAGGGGGATGGGCCCGGCAACGACGACGTGCGCTGGGCGATCGTGGCGGAGATCGACCAAGCTGAGATCTCGGCGCCGGTGTCGGCGCTGAAGCGCTTCGCCAGTTGGATCTTCGGGCTCACCACGCTCGCCGTGGCCCTCCTTTCCGCCCGTATCGCCTCGTCGTTCAGCCGGTCGGCCCGCCGCCAGGCGAAGCTCGTCGATGGGATCAAGGACAACACCCACACCCTCGCCAGCGCCTCGGAGGAACTGACCAGCGTCAGCCAGCAGATGAGCGCCGCCGCCGAGGAGACGACCGCGCAGGCGAACCTCGTGTCGGCGGCAGCCGAGGAGGTGAGCGCCAACACGAAGACGGTGTCGGGATCGGTCGAGAATCTCGTGCAGAGCATCTACGAGATCGCCCGCTCGGCCCAGGATGCGGCGGGCGTCGCCCGGCAGTCGGTCGACATGGCCCGGGCCACGTCGAAGACGATGGACAAGCTCGGAAGCTCGAGTGCCGAGATCGGTCAGGTGGTGAAGGTCATCACCTCGATCGCCGAGCAGACCAACCTTCTCGCCCTCAACGCCACGATCGAGGCGGCGCGGGCGGGCGAGGCGGGCAAGGGATTCGCGGTCGTGGCCAACGAGGTCAAGGATCTCGCCCGTGAGACCGCCAAGGCCACCGAGGACATCGGCACGAAGATCGAGGCGATGCAGGCCGACACCTCGAAGGCGGTGTTGGCGATCGGCGAGATCGTGGCGGTGATCGAGAAGATCGACCTGCTGCAGACGAAGATCGCCGCCGCGGTCGAGGAGCAGAGCGTGACTACCAGCGAGATCAGCCGGAACATCGGCGAGGCGACGACGGGATCGACCGAGATCGCGATGAACATCGGCCAGGTGGCGCAGGCGGCCCAGAACACCGCCGAGGGGGCGACGAACGCCCAACTCTCGAGCGGGGAACTGGCGCGGATGGCGCAGAATCTCCAACGCCTGGTGGATGAATACCGTCAGTGACCCAGGGACGGCCTGGTGCCGGGAAAGGATGCCGTGCGCGCGATCGTTGTCGATGATTCCAAGCCGGTGAGGAGCATTCTTGCCAGGATGCTCGGTGACCTCGGTTTTGCCTGCCAGCAGGCCGCCGACGGCCGCGAAGCGCTCGAGATTCTCGCCCGCGACGGGCGACCGGACCTGGTGACGATCAACCTCCACATGCCGGTGATGGATGGCTTCGAGCTGATGGGGAAGATCCGTGGGCTGCCGGCGCTCCAGGGACTGCCGCTGGTGGCGGTGTCGTCGGAGCAGGATCCGGGGCTGGTCGGAAAAGCGCTCGCCAGCGGCGCCGGGGCCTTCGTCGCCAAGCCGTTCACCGTCGCGGCGATCAGCGAGGCGTTGGCGGCCGTCGGGATCCGCGCGCCGGCACGGCCGGTGGCGTCGGTCGATCCAGCTGCGCCGCTGCGCGTCCTCGTGGTCGATGATTCGGCCGCGATCCGGGGCGTGGTGTCGGCAACGCTCTCGGCCGATCCGGAATTGCGCGTGGCAGGGACGGCGGCCGACGGCGTGCAGGGGCTCGCGCGGGCGGCCGAACTCGCCCCGGACATCATCCTTCTCGACGTCGAGATGCCGGTCATGGATGGCCTGACCATGCTCCGCGAGCTGCGTCGGGTGCAGCCGCGGCTCCCGGTGGTGATGTTCTCGACCCTCACCGAGCGGGGGGCGAAGGTGGCTCTCGAGGCCCTCGTTGCCGGCGCCAACGACTACGTCGCCAAGCCGAAAGGAGCGACCAGCGAGGAGGTGGCGGCGCGGATCCGTGAGGATGTGATCCCGAAGCTCAAGCAGTTCCGGAAGCGGTCGATCCTCACGGGGGCCCAGTCGCCGCTCGTCGTGGTTCCCCGCCCCCCCAAGCCGCGTGCTGACGCGGGGGTGGCGGCCGTCGTCGTCGGCATATCGACCGGCGGACCGGTGGCGTTGGCGGAGGTTTTGCCGTCGTTCGTGTCCCCGACGGGGGTCCCGGTTCTCGTTGTCCAGCATATGCCGGCGGTGTTTACCAGCCACCTCGCCGAGCGGCTCACCAAAGTCTGCGGCCTCCCCGTCCGTGAGGCTCCCGACGCTCACGAACTGCGCCCCGGCGACATCCTTCTCGCCCCCGGTGGCCGCCATCTCAAGGTCGTAAGGCAGGGCACGAAGGTGGTGACGCAACTCGACGACGGCGTGCCTGAGAACTCCTGCAGGCCTGCAGCCGACGTGCTGTTCCGCTCCGCGGCGGCGGTCTGGGGAGCAGCCACGCTCGGTGTGGTGATGACGGGAATGGGGAGGGATGGACTCAAGGGGAGCGAGGCGATTGTTGCCTCCGGCGGGGCGATTCTCGCCCAGGACGAGATGACGAGCGTGGTATGGGGGATGCCCGGGCATGTCGCCCGCGCGGGGCTGGCGGAGGCGGTGCTGCCGCTGGGCCAACTCGGCGTCGAGGTGACGATGCGACTGCGGCGCCGCAACTGACGGACAAGACCTCCCCGGAGTCGACACCCCCCTTGAAGGTCAATCCCCAGCAACTGGCGTTCCTCTCCACGTTCCTCAAGCGGCGCAGCGGCGTCGTCATCGACCAGTCGAAGGCCTACCTCGTCGAAGCCCGGCTTCTGCCGGTCCTCCGGCAACGCGGCATCCCCGACTTCGAGACGCTCGTCGAGAAGGTCCGTGGCTCCCGGGAGCCGGCCCTCGAGAAGGACGTGCTCAACGCGATGTTGACGCACGAGACGTCGTTCTTCCGCGACCGGTCGCCGTTCGAGACGCTGAAGCGGATCCTCCCCGACCTCCTCAAACGGCGGGCCGTGGCCCGGCATCTGGTGATCTGGTCAGCCGCCGCCTCCTCGGGCCAGGAGGCCTACAGCCTGGCGATGCTCTTGAACGAGCATTTCCGCGAGGCGATCGCCGGCTGGTCGGTGCGGATCCTCGCCACCGACTTCTCCGAGCCGGTTCTCGCCCGGGCCCGTGAGGGCCTCTACAGCGACCTCGAGGTGGCCCGTGGCCTCCCGGTGGAACTCCGCGACAAGTACTTCGTCAGGCTCCAGGGGAAGTGGAGCATCGCGCATGAGTGTCGGAGGTACGTCGAGTTCAGGCAGATGAACCTCCTCGATCCCTGGCAGGGGGTGCCGCCGTGCGACATCGTCTTCCTGCGGAACGTGCTGATCTACTTCGACGTCCCGACACGGGCCGCACTGCTCGCGAAGATGCGAGTCACCATCCGCCCCGACGGCAGCCTGTTCCTCGGGGGGGCCGAGACGATGCTCGGGGTCTGCGACACCTACGAACGCCTTGATGGCGTGGGATGCAGCTACTACCGGCCGCGGAGCGCGCCTGTGGCGAAGCGGCCGTGACGGCCCGGCCTACCCCTTCCACTCGACGCCGAGGATCGAGACGTCGTCGAGCGGCCCCTTCGGCTGGCACCAGGCCTGCACCGATTCGAGGAGCTTCGTGACATTCGTCTCGACCGGCTCCCCGCGGAGCGATTCCACCAGCGCCGTCATCCGGTCGTTGCCAAGCTGGTCGAGCTTCTCGTCCATCGCCTCCGGCACGCCGTCGGAATAGAGGTAGACACGGTCGCCGGGGTTGAGCTGAAGCGTCTCCTCCGTGAACTCGACATCGGGCACGAAGCCGACCGGGAAGCTCTCCACCTCGAAGAGTTTCAAGGCGCCCGACTTGGGCACGTGGAGGAGGGGCGGATGGCCCCCGGAGGCGAACCGCAACCGGCCGGTGGGAGCGTGGAGCACGCCGTAGAGGATCGTGAAATAGAGGCCGGCCTGATTGTCGGCCTGGAAGAGGTTGTTGAGTTGCGTGACCACCTCGGCCGGTGGAACCACCACCGGGGGCCCGCCATCCTTCCCCGGCCGGACAAGGAGCGAGGAATCGGAGACGCGATTGGTGAGGAAGGCGCCGACGGTCACCGCCAGCAGCGACGATGGCACACCGTGGCCACTGACGTCGACGACGAACATCCCCAGATGCTCGTCATCGAGCGGGAAGACGTTGAGGAAGTCGCCGGCGAGTTCGTTGCAGGGGACGTATTTCCACGCCACGGTGGCCGCGGGCACATCGATCGCCTTCGCCGGAAGGAGCGACTGCTGCACCTTCGCGGCGGCGTGGAGATCTCGGGTCATCCGCTTGTTGCTGCGTTCGATCTGCTCGTTGACGGCCGTCAGCTCCGTGTTCGCCTTCTGGAGCGAGTCGCGGGCGACGGAGAGCGACTGATTGGTGACGATCAGTTCCTTGTTCTTCGTCACCGCGTTCTCGAAGATCGACACGAGCAGGTTGAGAACCTGCTGCCGGCCGGCCTGGACCTTGAACTGCTGGCCGGCGATCGTCACCTCCATCTCCGCGCCCGGCGCCGACGACTCGACCTTGAGCGGCGTGTCGAGGAGGGAATCCATGCGCCCCAGGAGGTAGTCGGGCTCGTAGGGCTTGGTGACGTAGTTGTCGGCCCCCGCCTCCAGGCCACGGATGATGTCGACCGGGTCGGAGAGCGACGAGAGGAGAATCAGCGGGATCGTCTGCCAGGAAGGCTCCGTCTTGGCGATCTTGCAGAACTCGTAGCCGTTCATCTCCGGCATCTCGATGTCGGAGATGATGATGTCGGGACGCTTCTCCTTGAGGAGTTCCACCGCCTTGACGCCGTTGATCGCCCAGCGGACGGTGTGGCCGGCATCGACCAGACGCTTCTCGAGCATCTTCGCCTGGATGCGGCTGTCCTCGGCCATGAGGACATCGACGCGATGACGAGGCCGGTAGGAGGCCTGGCCCGGGGACGGGGTTTCGCTCATGGCACCTTCAGCAGGCTGTGGACGAGGCTCGGCGTCGCTGGTGCGATGCCTGACGACAGGGGAACCGCGGTCAGAACTTCGCCAGCGCCTCGGCCTGATCCTTGTGGATCGAAAACAGCTTGTTGAGGTTCGTGAGCTTGAAGACCTCATAAATCTGCGGATGGATGCTGCACATTTTCAGCTTCCCCTTGAGCACGCCCATCTTGCGGTGGATCTGCCCGAGGAGGCCGAGGACGGCGCTCGACATGAACTCGACGTTGGAGAAGTCGAGGAGGAGGTCGAGGCCCTGCCGGTCGTTGATCAGGCGGAGGAGCTCGACGCGCAGTTCGTCGAGGGCGGTCTCGTCGAGGATCTTCTTGTCCTTGAACTTGGCGATTTCTGCGGTGCCCTGCTTGGAGACCTCGATCCTGCGGTAGACGTCGCTCATGGACGGATGACCTCGTGCCTGCTGGCTGGAAAAAAGGAACGGGACGGAAGCCGGCAGTATAGCCAGCCGCCGGCCCCGGCACCCGTTCAGGCGCCGGATTGGCCGATCCTGCCGGGGGGGAGGGAGATGACGGCGGAAGCAGCCTGCCAATGCCGACGGGAGTCCGGGAGGGCATTTGCCGACGGCCTGTTCGTGGCCTAGGTTTCCAGGTCGGTTCGGGGCGTTCTCCCGGAGGACAGGAGGCTGCCATGGCCCGATTTCCGAGCGGTTTCTGGGGCCCGAGGCCGCGGTGGGCGCTGATTCCTCTCCTTGCCGTGGCGGGGTTTGTCGCCGCCATCGCTCCCGACAGGGCGTCCACAGGACCGGTCGCCGTCACCGTCCTCAAACCGGCGTCCGGCGATGCCGCGCTGGACCTGTCGGATGCCGGGGAAATCCCCGCCGTCATGCCTATCGAGGTCCGGTATGGCGTCCCATCGCCGCAGACGGCATGGCTGTGGACGGAGCGTCGGCCCGGGTGAATGGCCGAACAGGACCTGCAGCCTGTTTTTTTGCGGTGCCGCATCCGCAGAGCTAGGGTTGGGAAAATCCCCTCACGGCTCCAGGATCGTCCCCATGAACGCCTCTGCCACTCCGCGGCGGATCGCCCTCGCCTTTCTCGCCATCGTGCTCCTTTCACTGATGCTGGGGGTCGTTGCCCTGTGGCTGGTCAACGGGTTGCGTGGCACTGTCGCCACCATCGGCGGCAACTCGGTGCCCTCGCTCGTGACCCTCAACAGCATCAAGGATCATGTCACGCAGGCGGGTCGATCGGCCCGCCGCAGCGTGATGGCGGTCGATGCGGCCGTCCGTGCCAGGGCGGTCAGTGACTACAAAGAGGCCAAGGTCGCCGGGGACGAGGCCGAGCTCCGCTACGACTCGTTGGATTTGAGTTATGACGACGAGGATCGTCGGCTGTTCCTCGCCGCGCGGGCCCAGCGCCGCGAGTTTCATCAGAAGGCCGACGAGCTCATGGAGATGACGGGCGCTGGTCCGGAATGGGCCGCCAACGAGAAAGCGGCCACGGCATTTCTCGTCGACACCGTCGACCCGGCGTGGGGAAAGAGCCTCGACAGGTTTCACGAGGATATCGAGTACAACGTCCGGATCGCGGAACGCGCGACGAAGTCGTCGCACGAACAGGCGATCAACAGTTTCGTGACGCTGCTGGTGCTGCTCCTGCTGATCACGCTGCTCGGCTCGGTGGTCGGCTGGCGGACCGTCGCGGCCACGAAGGAGGCTCTCGCCGGGATCGACGATGCGATCCGGGCAGGAGTGGATCACACCAACGACGCGCTCGCGGCGATCGCCGACGCGCTCCAGGATGGGGCCGATCAGACTTCGGCCAGCGCCGGTCAGCTCACGTCGGCCAGTCGCTCGCTCGCCGTGGGTTGCAGCGAACAGGGGCAGACGGTCGCCGAGACCAGCGCCTCCCTCGAGCAGATCTCGGCCATGGTGCGGAGCACCGCCGACAATTCGGTCAAGGCGAAGGAGTGTGCCGGCCAGGCGCGATCCGCGGCCGAAACCGGTCGGGCGACGATGGAGCAGATGACGGCGGCGATGCAGGCGATCGAGGCATCGGGCATCGACGTCTCCAAGATCATCAAGAACATCGATGAGATCGCCTTCCAGACGAACATCCTCTCCCTCAACGCCGCGGTCGAGGCGGCCAGGGCGGGGGAGGCGGGGGCGGGATTCGCCGTCGTCGCCGACGAGGTCCGCTCGCTCGCCCAGCGGAGCGCCGCGGCGGCCAGGGAAACGGCGGCCAAGATCGAGGCCTCGATCGCCAGCAGCCAGCGCGGCGTCCGGAGCTGTGGCGAGGTCCGCGAATCACTCCGGGAGATCGCCGAACGGGTGGCGTCGGCCGATGTTCTCGTGGCGGAGATCGCCATGGGGGCGAAGGAGCAGGCAGCGGGGATCAAGCAGATCGGGATCGCGATGACCCAGGTCGACAAAGTCACGCAGCACAGCGCCTCGAGCGCCGAGGAGACATCGAGTGCCGCGGAGGAACTCGAGCACCAGGCCCGGCTCCTCAAGGAGACGGTCACCCGCCTCCGTGAGCTCATGGCGGGGGCGGCGGAGGCCTACGGCTACGACGACAAGCCCCGGCAGGACGCGGGCGGCATCCACCGGGTCGGTCCAAGGCGATCATCGCCCCGCCCGGGAGCGGTGGCGACCGGCAGTCGCGCGCGGGTGCAACCGTCCCGCGGCCGAATCGTCATGCCCGGTGACCGGCCCGGGGGCGCCGACGCCAACGACGCCCATTTCCGCAATTTCTGACGCGTTGGCACGAACTCGTGGCCGCAGCGCAAGTCTCATGGCCACAAGGTCTTTGAGTCTGCGTGTCGATGCTCGGCACAAGACGTGCATGGAGCGAATGCCGATGGCAGCAGGGGAACTGGCCGGTTAGTCTTCCCACTGCTGGAACGCCAGCCTGACGGCGGCATGGGGCTTTCTTGGATGCCCCGCGCCGCCGTCGGCGTTCCGTCGCAGCGGCTTGGGTCAGGCGGCCCGGGAGCCATGTCGGCCCGCTGCGAAATCCCTCGGAGTCTTCCCATCATGGCCCTCGCTCCCAGCTCCCTCGCGATCGCCCCCCTCTCCGGCCCGGCTCGCCGATCACGGGCGTTCACACTGGTCGAACTCCTCGTCGTCATCGCCATCATCGGAACCCTCGTCGGTCTCCTGCTCCCGGCGGTCCAAGCCGCCCGCGAGGCTGCCCGGAGCATGTCCTGCAAGAACCAACTCAAGCAGTTGGGCCTTTCCTGCCAGACGATCAACGACGCCAAGCGTGGGCTGCCCCCCGTCGCCGCCCCCTCGAGCCACGATCCGATCACCGTCGCCGGCAACAGCTACCGCGGCGCCGTCGGTTTC
>CANGIH010000036.1 GCA_947453875.1 Planctomycetaceae bacterium
CGGCCAGCTTCTCGAACTGCAACGGATGAGTCTCGAGCAGCAATCGAGCCTGCCGGAGGAGCAGCAGCAGGCCCTGGTGGAGAGCCAGCGGCTGTTCCTTTCGAACCAGCAGCGCGACCAGGAACTCACGGAGTCGATCTCGGACCTGCAGGAGCGGCAGGCGACGACCGTCGAAGAGCTCCGCCAGCACCTCGAGCGGGTCAATGCCGCCCAGAAGCCGGTGCGCGAGGAGTATCAACGGCTGCAGACCAGCCATCGGCTCAAGCTTGCCGCGATCAAGATCGCGGTTCTTGCCCCCCTCCTCGTCCTCGCCGGCCTCCTCTTCACGCGGCTCCGCAACAGCCCCTATGCGCCGATGGTCTATGCTTTCGGGGCGGCGGTGCTCGCGCGGGCGTTCTTCGTGATGCACGAGTACTTCCCAGCCGAGTACTTCCGCTACATCCTCATCGCCACGGCCCTCGCCGTCATCGGCTGGCTGCTCGCGCGGTTATTGCAGATCGTCGCCCGTCCCGGGGGACGGGCACGACAGAAGCAGATCCGCGAGGCGTACGAATCGTTTGTCTGTCCCGGATGCCGCTTTCCGATCCGTCGCGGTCCATTGCGATTCATGGCCTGGACCCCCCGCAGCCTGCGCCGCGTGTCGCGGCCGCTGTCGGGAACGACCGACGAGACCTACGCCTGTCCTTCATGTGGCCTGCAACTCTTCGCGCCCTGTCCGGCCTGCAAAGGGATCCGGCACGCGCTCCTGCCGGTCTGTGAGCATTGCGGCGCTGAGCCAGACCCGGCGGGGTGACAGGCGGATCGCGGCGGCGGATCGCGGCAGATCAGCGCGCCGGTCATGCTGTCAGAAGAGAAGCCGCGCCAGGAGCATCCCGGTGGCCACCGCCGTCACGGTGGCGACGAGGCCCGGGATCATGAACGAGTGATTGACCAGATAGTTTCCGATTCGGGTCGTTCCCGAGCGATCGAACGTCATGGCGGCGATCAGGGAGCCATAGGCCGGGATCAGAAAATAGCCATTCACCGCCGGAAACAGCGCGACCAGCTGCGCCGGTGCGATCCCCAGGGAGAGCCCCAGCGGCATGATCGCCCGTGTCGTCGCCGCCTGGCTGTAGAGGAGCACCGAGGCGAGGAACAGGCCGATCCCGAACGTCCACGGCGCCGCTGCCGTCCACCGCGCGATCGCCGGAAGGATCGTCTCCTTGTTGTGGGTCACGAAGCTGTCGCCGAGCCAGGCCAGGCCGAAGATCGCCACGACGGCGACGATCCCCGCGCGCAGGGTCGGCGTCCGTGTCACATCGTCGGGCTTCACCCCCGTCACCGCGAGCATCACCGCCGCTGCTGACAGCATGACGATCTCGATCGAAAGTGGCATCGGCACCGGCGCGCTTGCGCCACGCGGCTGACGGAGCCAGGGAAGGGCCCCGAGCAGCACGATCAAGCCAACCGCGGCGAGGAAGATCATTACCGCACGCCTTCCCGCGGCGGTGGCCCGGGGGCGACTCGTTCCGCGGTCGGGTGGAGCGACGAGGCCGGCGGCGAGACGGGCTTGGTAGTCAGTGTCGTCTGTCAGGTCACGGCCGACGAACATCGACACCACCGCCGCCGCCACCACACCGATGAGCGACGAGGGGACGCAGATCATGAGGATCTGCGGCAGTCCCCAACCGGGGAGACCCTGTTCCGCCAACAACGCGATCATCGCTGCCGTCGCCGCCGACACGGGGCTCGCCGTGATCGCCTGCTGCGAGGCGATCGCCGCCACCGCCATGGGCCGTTCCGGGCGGATGCCGCTGCGATGGGCCGTCTCGTAGATCACCGGAAGGAGCGGATAGACGACATGGCCGGTGCCGGCAACGAATGTGAAACACCAAGTGGTGAGCGGAGCCACGAGCGTCACCTGCCGGGGATGGGCCCGGATCACGCGCTCCGCGAACCCGACGAGGACCTCCGTTCCCCCGGCCGCCTCGAGCACCGATGCGGCCGTGATCACCGCCAGAACGATGAGGAGGACGTCGACCGGCGGCGCCGTGGGAACGACGCCGAAGCAGGCCGAGAGGACAAGCAGCCCCACCGCTCCCCACAAGCCGAGCCCGATGCCGCCGGTGCGGGCGCCGAGCCAGAGCGCGGCCGCGACGACGAGGAACTGGAGCACGATGCCGATCGTCATGCAGATCTTCCCGAAGCCGTCGGCTGCCGCCCTTGGTGTCGCGGCAGCGCGGAGTCTAGCAGGACTCCATCCCTCGGAGCCTGCTATCCTCTTCCGGGTGCGCCCCCCCGCAAGCTCTGGCGGTCTGTGCCATGCCCACCCCAGACGATCGCGAGCGGCTGACAGACCGCCCCGGGGAAGCGGAGCCCTCCGCCGAAAGCCCTCCGGTCGAGATTCCGGCCCCGGCTGTCCCGTCCAGAGTGGCGGGCCTCGATGTCGTTCGCGGGGTGGCTCTCCTCGGCATTCTTCTCCTCAACATCGTCGACTTCGCCTGGCCCTCGCAGGCCTACGACTCGGTGTCGGCCCTTTTCTACACAACCGACTCGGTCGGCGAGATCCCCGATCCTGATGCTTCGGAGTCCAAGCCGGACCAGGACACGAAGGGGGCATCCAAGGATGAGAAGTCCAAGCAGGATGACTGGATGTTCCTCGCCGATCCGAAGCCCGATCTGACGGGAGCGTATCCCGCCGGGATCGTCCGGATCGCGGCCGTGTCGTCGGTGTGGGACATCGTCGAGTGGGCCGTCGTCCGGGTGTTCTTCGCCAACAAGATGCGGACGCTGTTCTGCCTCCTTTTCGGCGCGGGGCTCGTCTACCTCACCGATGGCCTCATCGGCAAAGGGATCCGGCCGGTCTGGCTCTACTACCGGCGGATGCTCCTCCTGCTCGTGATCGGATTCCTCCACGGGTCACTCATCTGGCAGGGGGACATCCTCTACGGCTACGCCGCCGTCGGTCTCTACCTCTATCCCTTCAGACGTCTCGAGGCGAAGACGCTCGCGCGCGTCGGCGTGGGGATCTTCCTCTCGATCATCGTCCTCCTCTGGATCGGGATCGGCGTTTTCTGGCTGATCAAGCTGCGTGGGTCGGTGCTTCAGGCCCGGGTGCTCTTGGCCGCGGCGGAGACGCTCGCCGCGGGGGAGGTGGAGGCGGTCGAAGCGCAGGCTCTGGAAGAGGAGGCGCCCGAGGCGGGCGTCGATGCGGAATCAGCGAACGAATCGATCCCCCCGCCCGACGCTGGCCGGAACGCCGCCCGGAAGCAGGCCGTCGAGGCCCTCGGGTTTGTCGATCGGCTCATTCTCCGCGGCTACCGGGCCCTCCTGAGGCGCGACGAATCTCCGCGTCCGGATCGCCTCACCCGCGACATCCGCCTTCACCGCGACGGGACATGGCTCGCGCAGGTGAAGGCCCGCTTGAAGGGGAGCCTCTGGCCTCGTCTGGGGATCCTCACCCCGGTGTCGCTGCTCGCCTTCGGGTGGCTGATGATTCTGGGGATGAGCCTCGCCAAGAGCGGCTTCTTCGCCGCCGAATGGTCGGTGGAACGGTATCGTCTCCTCGCTTTCCGGCTCGTCCCGCTCGGCTGGGTGATCGAGGCCCTCGTGATTCTCCTCAGCCGTGGCCTGCGCCAGGATTCGATCCTCAATCTCGGCGTCCTCATTCCGGTGGAGCAGGCGGTCATTCCCATGCTTTCGCTCGGCTACGCCGCGGCGATCGTCCTGCTGATGCGCGCGGGGGCGTGGCGTGGCGTGACCGATCGGCTGGCGATGGTGGGGCGGGTGGCCCTCTCCAACTATCTCGCCCAGTCGATCCTCTGCACGACGCTCTTTTACAGTTACGGCCTGCGGCTCTACGGCTCGGTGCCGCGCATCGGGCTCGTGCCGATCGTCGTTGCCGTCTGGGCCCTCGAGATCTGGTGGAGCCCGCGGTGGCTCGCCCGGCATCCCTCCGGGCCGGTGGAATGGTGCTGGCGGAGCCTCGCCGCCCTCGAGCGTCAGCCGTGGCGGCGAGGGCCGGCAGCGGCGCTCGAAGAGGCGCCGGCTCAGGTGCCGCAGAAGGTGCGGTAGGGCCCACAGCCGGCCGGCGGGCCATGGCGATAGGGGCCCGTTTCCTCCGCGTCGTCGAACGGGTGGGTGACCGCGTCGAGAAGCCTTTCGAACGGCGCCATCTCCCCGACGGCCGCGGCGGCGAGTGCCTCCTCGACGCGGTGGTTGCGCGGGATGACGAGTGGATTGGTGCGCCGCATGCGGGCCGACACCTCGGCAAGCGACTGCGACTGGCGGCCGAGCCGGGCCCGCCACGCCACCAGCCAGACAGCGAGGGGCCCCGTGTCGAATGGGGGGGGCGGGGCGGCGCTGACGGCAGCGCCTGCCAGTGCCGCGAACGTGTCGGTGAAGTCAGCGCGGATCTCCGCCATCGCAGTCAGCAGCGACGAGACGAGTGTCTGGTCGGCGTCGTCCATGGTGAACAGCCCGAGCTTCGCCCGCCAGCCCGCCAGGGCATGGCGGTCGTACCGCGCGGGAAAAGTCGCGAGCACCTCGCGGATCCGTTCGAGCGCCACCGGCTCCTCTCCCGGAACAGCCGGCAGAAGGCTCTCGGCGAGACGGGCGAGGTTCCAGTGGGTGATCGCCGGCTGGTTTCCGTAGGCATAGCGCCCCTGACGGTCGATCGAACTGAACACCGTGGCCGGATGGTAGGCATCGAGGAACGCACAGGGGCCGTAATCGATCGTCTCCCCGGATACCGCGGCGTTGTCGGTGTTCATCACGCCATGGACAAAGCCGACATGCATCCACCGGGCCACGAGTTCCGCCTGCCGATCGATCACGGCCTCGAGGAAGGCGATCGCAGGCTCGGGGGCGTCAGCGAGACCTGGATCGTGGCGGCCAATGGCATGGGCGAGGAGCGCGGGAAGGAGCGACGGATCGGCCACCGCCGCCGCATACTCAAACGTGCCCACCCGGATATGGCTCGCCGCCACCCGCACGAGCACCGCACCGGCGAGCACCTCCTCGCGAAAAACCGCCTCGCCGGTCATGGTGACGGCGAGGCTCCGCGTGGTGGGAATGCCGAGGGCGTGCATCGCCTCGCTGATGAGGTATTCGCGGAGCATCGGCCCCAGCGCCGCCCGCCCGTCGCCGCCGCGTGAGTAGCGCGTGCGCCCCGCCCCTTTGAGCTGGATGTCGCAGCGCCGACCGTCGGGGGCGATCTGCTCGCCGAGAAGGATCGCCCGGCCATCGCCGAGATTGGTGAAGTGGCCATACTGATGGCCGGCATAGGCCTGGGCGATCGGGTCGGCGACGGGGGGGAGGGTGTTGCCAGCGCACACGCCAGCGCCGTCGGGACCTCCGATCGCCTCCGCATCGAGGCCGAGTGTCGTGGCGAGGGGGGCGTTGAGGATGACGATCTTCGGGCTCCGCACCGGCACCGGTGTGGTGCGGGTGTGGAGCCCCGCCGGGAGCCGTGCGTAAGAGTTGTCGAATCGCCAGCCAGCGGCGTCGATCGGGGAAGCCATGGTCAGACCCCAGGGGCGTGTCGGCCGCCGGGGAGACCGAAGGCCAGACGCCCAGAATAGCAGCCCCTCCTCCACCAAGGGTGACCGGGGGAAGCAGCCGGAGAAGGGGTCAGCGGGTACGAAGGCGACGCTGCGACGTCGTCACCTCCGCGCCGGCACCGGCGAGGTCATCACGCATCATGCGGACTTCCCGGTTGGCCTCAGGGGAGAGTTGTTGGAAAGAATCGATGTTCTCGTAATCCATGTCGCGGCACATCTCGCTCCAGGCCCTGGCGAAGATGAGCCGCTGCCGCTCGAACCAGTTGTCGCCACCAGGTACCGCGGCGCTCAGCATCGGCTCGACCGATTCGAGGTCCGCCTGTTCCGCAGCCACATCCCGAACGGGCGAAGTGTCGCCCCCGGCGAGCCGCTCCCTGCTGAGCATGCTGCAGCCGGCCGTGGCGAGGAGCAGAAGGGGGAGCATCCGTGCGCGGTGGTTCATGCTCGGTGGCTTCCGGCGATCGGTGTGAGTGGGGGCGGGGGAAAGGAGCGACGACGGCGCTTGTGTGGAGGTCAGTAGGTGGACATCGTCGCGGAGCGGTCCATCTCGCCGCGAAGTTGCCGAACCTGCTCGGCGGCTCCGCCGCCGAAATTCTCCACCCCTTCCCCTTCGTGGAGATCCCAGTCCTTCTTGATCTCACGGACCGCCTCGGAGGCGTCGCGTTTCGATCTCTCCATCCAGTCGTTCCAGGTGGCCGAGGACGACTCGACGAGGCTGCATCCGCTGCACATCAGGGCGATCATGATGACACCCGTGCACGCCCTGTGAGGCATGGGATTCTCCGTGACTTCTTTCCACCGGCGGCGACTGGTCGCCCGGGAGGTGACTTCAGGCCTGCGGCACCGCAATCCATGGCACATCGCTCGAGTCGCCGCAAGGGGAAGGGGGGCGGGCGTGTCGGCCAGCCCGCCCGGCGGCGGTCCATCGGGCAATCCCGTGAGTCTGGGTGGAGTGGAGAGGATCGATTTGACGTCGGGCTGGGTATCCTTGGACCTTCCCCGAGGCCAGTTCCATGATCCCCACCGACGAATCGACTGCGCCGTCGCTCTCCTCCGTGCCGCTGGTCGGCATGGCGGTCAACGCCGCCCTGGCCGCGCTCAAGATCCTCGCCGGCGTGTTCGGCAATTCATACGCCCTGATCGCCGACGGGATGGAGTCGACGAGCGACATCGTCACGTCGCTGGTGGTGTGGGGGGGCTTGAGGGTCGCCGTCGCCCCCGCCGACGAGCGGCATCCCTATGGCTACGGCAAGGCCGAGGCGCTGGCGGGGATCGTGGCCTCGGCGGCGATCATCCTGGCGGCGGTGCTGATCGCTGTGCAGAGCATCCGAGAGATCCGCACCCCGCACCACCTCCCCCACTGGTCGACGCTCGTCGTGCTCGTCGTCGTCGTCATCGTCAAGGAGATCCTCGCGCGGTGGGCTGGCGGGATCGGTGCGGAGACAGGGAGCACCTCGCTCCAGGCCGACGCCTGGCATCACCGCGCCGACGCGCTGACGAGCATCGCCGCCTTCATCGGCATCGCGATCGGCCTGGTCGGCGGGCCGGGCTGGGAGCCGGCCGACGACTGGGCGGCGCTCGTGGCCTGTGTCGTGATTTTCGCCAGCGGCCTGAAGTTGCTGGTGCTGGCCGTGCGCGATCTGCTCGATGCGGCCCCGCCGAAAGAGTTCGAACACCAGGTGCGCGATCTCGCGCTCGGCATCGATGGGGTAAAGGCGGTGGAGAAGTGCCGGATCCGCAAAAGCGGCATGGCCTACTTCGTCGAGCTCCATGTCGAGGTCGACGGCGATGCGAGCGTCGCCGCAGGGCATGTGATCGGCGGGAAGGTGCGGGGGGCACTGCGGCAGTCCCCACTTCGGATCGCCGACGCCTTCATCCACATCGAGCCGTTCACGGGTGCCCAACGGGCAGAAACACCTTGACGAGGATGTCGGAGATGCCGACGAGCGCCGCCCCGGCGATCAATCCGGCGCAGATCGGCTCGTGCGATCCCACCCACAGCCGGTGACCGGTGGTGCCCGGTGCCTTCCCGTAGCGCGACTTCATGAAGCTGAAGAAGAGTGCCCCGAGGAACATCGCCATCACCGAGTCGGGGGTGAGGACGACGCCGAGGCCGATCGACAGCGGACTCAAGGGAAACGCCCCCCCCGACCGCATCCGCAGCAATTCTAGGACGATGCCCGCCACGACGGCGATCACGATCGAGATCTTGATCGATGGCGTGAGGAGCGTGCCGGAATCGCCGCCGAAGACTGCCGAGACGAGCTCCGAAACGCCCTTCCACTGCATCGCAGAGGGGAAGCCGAACTGTCCCCCCTCCGGCACCATCGCGTCCTGGACGCGCATCCCCGGCTTGTAGTCGGAGAGGAAGAGAAGATTGAAGAGGGGGGCGCTGGCGAGGGCGCCGGCGAAGATGCCGATGCAGTGGGCTACCGCCTGTTGCCTCGGCTTCGCCCCGAGCATGTAGCCGGGCTTGATGTCCATCAGGAGGTTGCTCGCGTTGCTCGCCACCTCGACGCACATCACCCCGGTCATGAGATTCGTCGGAGCGTGCTTCGGATCGAGCGCGCCGTAGATGAACTGCGGGATCTTCGAGAGCGACCCTGTCGGGGTGATGCTCGTCAGTCCGGTGCTCGAGGCCGCGATCAGCGTGAGCACAGCCACCAGTGGCACGGCCGACAGGCCGTAGAGGAACGGCACGCCGAACCAGGCCTGCGCCATCGCCGCGCCAAGGACCCCGAGGATCGGGATGCCGACGAGGGAGATCCGGGTGGGAAGCTCGATCGCGGCGAGGGGATCGGCCTTTTTCGGTCCGTCGTCCTTCGCACCGCGGAAGGCTTCGAAGGCCTTGGTGAACACCTCCGGCTTGGCGAACAGGCTGACGAGCGACGCCACGACCATGATCGTGATCCCCCACCACAGCGACCAGGTGTTGACGACATGGATCCGGCTGTAGGTGCCGTCGGGGCGCGGGGGGAGATTCCCGGTGGCGATCATCAAGGGCACGATCACTGCGAAGTTCAAAAGCATGCCGAGCATCATGCTCCCGGCGGCCTTCATCCCCATCAGGCCGCCGGCCCCGAACATCGCGATGTCGAGGGGGAGGAAGGTGAGGCCGAGCTGCGGGAGCGGCACCTTCGCGAGCGTCGGCATCGGCAGGAGCTTCTTCTCGACCAGCGCGTAATACCACTCGTCGAACGCGTGGGGAAGGTGGAAGGAGGAGGTGAATCCCAGGATCCGCTCCTGGAGGAGCCGCATGAGATTCTCCCCTTTGAGCGCCTCAAGGGTGCCGGAGAGGAGGCCGGCAGTGACCAGGGCCCGGGCCTGCGCCATCCCGGAGTCGCCGCTGCCGCTGTAGAGGGTGTCGAGGACGACGCCGCAGGCCTGCCCCTCGGGAAAGGGGAGCTGCTCGTCGTTGATGAACCGACGCTTCATCGGAAAGGCGACGAGGACGCCGAGGAGGGAGAGGACGACGTTGAAGGCCGCCATCTGCCACCAGGGGATGATCGTGTCCTCGATCCACATGTAGGCCGCCATCCCGGAGATCAGCGGCCCGGTCATGTAGCCGGCGGCGGTGGCGACGCTCTGCGCGGCGTTGTTCTCGAGGATCGTGAGATCACGGACACCGACCTTCGAGAGGATGCGGAAGGAAGCGTAGGCGAGGATCACGCTCGTCAGGCCGACGCCGAGTGTCCAGCCGGTCTTCGCGCCGATGTAGAGATTCGTGGCGGAGAGGATGCCCCCGAGGAGGAAGCCGGTGACGCCGGCCCGGAGCGTGAGCTGCGGCATGTCGCCGCGGTAGACCGTCGCCAGCCACCAGCGGTCCTTCTCCTCGGCCGTCCAGTCGCGGGCCTGCTCCGGGGTGAGCTGCTCGATGGCCATCGATCCTCCGTGGGCGCTTGCGGTCAGGTTACTCCAGATCGATCACGACGCGGTCGACGGTGCCGTCGAAGCGGAAGGGAACATCGTAGCTGGTCGTCACCGGCGTGCCGGTGTCCTCGCCGACGTCGAGCGACTCATCGAGCGTCACCCGGATCGGGATCGTCCGCTCGATCCGCCCCTCGGCGACCGGCTTGCCGTCGACGGTGAGGGTTGCCGTCCCCCCCTTGCCGATCCCGCCGCCATCGTAAGTGAAGCGGAGGGCGACGACATGCCGACCGGGGGGGAGCGGCTCGCGGCCGGCGATCTCGGTGTGGGCGACGTCGACGAAGTTCGAGTGGTAGACCGGCGTGCCGTCGCGGAGAAAGAGCCCCATCCCGCCGAACAGGCCCCCCTGCGTGATGATCATGCCGCTGGCCTTCTCCTTCACGTCGACGTCGGCGGTGATCGTGAATGACCTGTTCTTCAGATTGGGGCTCGCCCCCTCCGGAATCCTCGTCATCCCCTCGCCGTAGGTGAACTTCGTCCGCCCCCGTGTCAGGCTCGGGCGGATGGCCGGATCGAGACGGGCGGTCTTGCTGTTGTCGATTGGCAGCACCTGGTGCCTGGCCGCCTCGGTGTAGAAGAGGAGCTGGAGCTCGCGGAGCTTCTCCGGCTGGCTGGCGGCGAGATCCTCCGCCTGCGAGAAGTCGTCGTCGGTGTGGTAGAGCTCCCACTGGTAGCCGTCGATGGCATCGACCTCCGCAGCGCTGGGGTCCCACGGCGGCACCGGCGGCGTCGTGCAGGCGACCCAGCCATCGTGGTAGATCGCCCGGTTGCCGATCATCTCGAAATACTGTGTCGATCGCCGGCTGGGGGCGCGGGCGTCGGCGAACGAATAGGCCATGCTGACGCCGTCAATCGGCTTTTGCCCGATGCCGTTGACGACCTCCGGCGGGGTCACGCCGCAGGCCTCGTAGATCGTCGGCACGATGTCGATGACATGATGCCACTGGGTGCGAATGCCACCGGAATCGGCGATCCCCTTCGGCCAGGAGACGACCAGGCCGTTGCGCGTGCCGCCGTAGTGGCTGGCGATCTGCTTCGTCCACTGGAAGGGGGTGCACATCGCGTGCGCCCAGCCGATGGGATAGTGGTTGTAGGTCTGCCAGGAGCCGATGTCGTCGACGCGCTCGAGGACCTTGGCTAGATCCTCCTTCACGCCGTTGAAGAACGTCATCTCGTTGAGGAGACCCTGCGGGCTTCCTTCGGCGCTAGCGCCATTGTCGCCGACGATGTAGAGGACGAGCGTGTTGTCGAGCTCACCAGTCTTTTGAATAGCCTCGATCACCCGACCGGCGTTGTGGTCGGTCTGCTCCAAGAACCCCGCGTACACCTCCATCATCCGGGCGTAGACCTTCTTCTGGTCGGCGGTGAGGCTGTTCCAGGCAGGGATGCCGGGGGCGAGGGGGACGAGCTTCGTGTCGGCCGGCACGATGCCGAGGGCTTTTTGGCGGGCGAGCGTCTCTTCGCGGATCGCGTCCCAGCCGGCGTCGAACTTGCCGGCGTATTTCTCGGCCCATTCCTTGCGGGGATGATGCGGGGCGTGGGTGGCGCCCGGCGCGTAGTAGAGGAAGAAGGGCTTCTCCGGGGCAACCGCCTTCTGGGTGCGGATCCACTTCACCGCCCGGTCGGCGAGATCGTCGTCGAAGTGGTAGTCGGGGTCGTCGATGTAGGGCTCGACCGGCTTCGTCCCCTCGATCGCCGCCGGCCGCCATTGGTGGGTGTCACCGCCGATGAAGCCGAAGA
>CANGIH010000037.1 GCA_947453875.1 Planctomycetaceae bacterium
CAACTACACAACGAGCCAGGAGATCCTTGATCTGTCGATCGGGCGGGCGGGCCTTCGCCGGGTGATCTCGAGCCCTGCATTCCTCGATCGCGTGAAGCTTGACTGCGGCGGCCGTCTGCTCGATGCCACGGAACTGAAAAATCGTCTGACACCCTACGACAAGCTCGTCGCCGCGACGCAGGCCACCTGTCTGCCGCTCGGGCTCCTCGAACGGAGCCTGGGGCTCGATCGGCTGCGGGCTGACGATGTGCTCACCGTGATCTTCACGTCGGGATCGACCGGCGACCCAAAGGGGGTTGTGCTCTCGGAGGAGAACGTCGCCTCCAATGTGCGGGCGATCGGGCAGATCCTCCATGTGTCGGCCGCCGACGTGGCCCTCGGTGTCCTCCCCTTCTTCCATTCCTACGGCTACACGGCGACCTTCTGGACGCCGCTCGTGCTCGATGCCGGCGTCGTCTATCACGCCAATCCCCTCGATGCCCAGGCGATCGGCGAACTCGCCCGCCAGCATCACGCCACGATCCTCATGGCGACGCCGACATTCCTCCGTACCTACCTGAGGCGGACGCCTGCGGAGGATTTCTCCACCCTCGAGGCGGTGTTCGGATCAGCGGAGAAGCTTCCCCGTGACGTGAGCGACGCCTTCGAGAAGAAGTTCGGCGTCCGGCCTAGCGAGGCCTACGGCGCCACCGAGATGTCGCCCCTCATCGCCGCCAACATCCCGCCTGCCCGGCATGTACCCGGCTCCCCGGCCGATGCCCGCGAGGGAACGGTCGGACGGCCGATCCCAGGCTGCCGGGCGCGGATCACCTCCAGGGATGGAATGCACGAACTTCCCCTCGGCGAGGAGGGGATGCTGTGGGTCAGCGGGCCGAACGTGATGCAGGGCTACCTCGACCGCCCGGACCTCACCGCCCTGGTCATTCACGACGGGTGGTACTGCACCGGCGACATCGCCAGGCTCGATGCGGAGGGCTTCATCACGATCACCGGGAGGGAGAGCCGGTTTTCCAAGATTGGCGGTGAGATGGTGCCCCACCTGCCGATCGAGGAGGCGGTGAACGCCGAACTGGGAGCGAGGGACGGCGACCTCCGGGCGGTGGTCACGAGTGTCCCTGATCCGAGGAAAGGGGAGAGGATCGTGGTGCTCCATCTGGCGATGAGCCGCGATCCCCACGAGGTCTGTCGCGGTCTTGCCGCCCGTGGCCTCCCCAACCTCTGGATCCCATCTCCCGACAGCTTTTTCGAGGTGGAGGCGATCCCCGTCCTCGGCTCGGGCAAACTCGACCTGCGGAAGCTTTCCGATGTCGCCCATGCCCGCTTCCTTCCCAAGGAGGGACAGGCATGAGCCCCGCAAGCCCGGAGTCATCCGCCCGCTGGATCCAGCCGGTGCTCGGTCGGGCAGACGACATGCGCGCGGAAGTCTGGCTGCGCTGCGATCTGCGCACTCCTGCGAACGATTCTGGCAGCGCGGTCCTCGCGGTGTCAGGCACACTCACCGGCCCTGAGTGCTCCACGGCAGCGACCCTTCCCACGACGATAGCCCTCGTCGATCAGGGGCATGTCGAGGGGCAGCCGCCGCTGGCCCGGGGGGTGTGCACCGAGCCGGGCTTCTGGACACCGGAGCTCCCCAACCTCTACCGTGCCGACGTGGTCGTCCGCAGCGGAGACGGCATCGTCTCGACCGGTCGGCGGATGGTCGGCCTGCGTCGTCTCGGGGTGCGGGGACGGTCGCTGTGGCTGGATGGCCGGCGATTCGTGCCGCGGGGGATCGCCCACGAGGTGGGGGAGGGCCCGCTCGAAGCCCTGCGATCGCTTGCCGCCGTGGCGGTCGTCAACGATTCCGACGACACACCCTTCGACGAAGACCTGTCCGAGGCCGACCGGATCGGCGTGGGGGTGATCATCCGACTTGAGGCTCAACCTGCCGCCCCGGCGGCGATCGGCCGGTTCGTCGATTGGATTGATTCCCTGGCTGCCCATCCATCATCGCTGCTGCTGATCCTGCCGCGATCGTTGACCTGTGCGGCGAGTGGCATCCTGATCACCGCCGCTGCTCGCCGCCGCGGTACGATGCTTCTCGGGCAGGAAGTCGATGGCACGGCTCCGCCGCCGCCTCTGCCCGTCGGGCTCGACTGCGTCATCGTCTCGCTTCCACCGGGGAAAGTGCCGCATGAGGCCTGGCAGCGGCCGCCGGGGCTGCCGGTGTTGGCGTCGTGCGGCACCGGGCCGCGTCTGCCGGCTGCTGCTGCACGGGCGGAGTGTGACCGGCTCCAGGCGCGGCTGGCGGCGTGGGCCCGGCCGGAGTGCCGGGAGCAACCGTGGGATTGGGCCGGCTATCTCGTGCGCTGATTCGCTGCCATGCCATTCGATCCCGAACGCTATTCACGTCAGGTCCGCTTCACGCCCCTGGGCGCTGCGGGGCAGGAGCGGCTGGCTGCGGCCTGCGTCGCCGTTGTCGGATGCGGTGCGCTTGGCAGCGTTGTCGCCATGACGCTTGTCCGCGCGGGGATCGGCCGGATGAGGATCATCGACCGCGATGTCCCGGAGGCATCGAACCTTCCCCGGCAATTCCTCTTCGACGAGGCGGACGTGGCGGCGAGGCTCCCGAAAGCGGTGGCCGCGGCCCGGCACCTCGAACGGATCAATGGCGCCTGCGCCATCGAGCCGATCGTGGCCGATCTCACCGCGGTCAACGTCACGCGGATGCTCAGCGGCGTCGATCTGCTCGTCGACGGCACCGACAACTTCGAGGCCCGGTTTCTCGTCAACGAATTCGCCTGCCGTGAGGGGATCCCCTGGGTTCATGGCGGTGCGATCGGCGCCGAGGGGCGTGTGCTTTCGGTCCTGCCCGGGACGACTGCCTGCCTGCGGTGCCTCATTCCCGAGGCACCCGCTCCCGGGGCATTGCCCACCTGCGACACCGCCGGCGTGCTGGGGCCTGCGGCGCTGGTGGTCGGTGCGGTGGAGGCGGCCGAGGCGATCAAGATCCTCGCCGGCCAGCACGAGCGGGTTGGGAACAGGCTCCTCGTCTGCGATCTGTGGGACAATCTCTGGCGTTCGGTCGACCTTGCCCCGCTCGCAGTGAGAGGCTGCCCCACATGCAGGGAGGGGGACTTCCCCTGGCTCGAAGGACGGGCCGGGACGCAGGCAACGGTCTTGTGTGGTCGAGACGCCGTGCAGGTGGCTCCGACCGCCGGAGCGGCCCTCGAACTCGGTGCCCTTGCGACGCGGATGGCAGGGGTCGGGACGGTCGTCGCCAATCCCTGGATTGTCCGAGTGACTGTCGAAGAGGGGATCGAGCTGGCCGTGTTCGCCGACGGGAGGACGATCGTCTCCGGCACGCGCGACGAAGCCCGGGCCCGCGCCCTCGTGGCCCGTTATGTCGGGAACTGACCGGACGATTGCCCGTCGCTTCACCCGGCCGTGGCTGCTTCCATGATCCGGGCCTCGGTGGCCTCTGCCCGGGTCATCTCCGCCGTCACCTTTCCTTCCGCAAGGACGAGGATGCGGTCGGCGAGCGTGAGCAGTTCCGGCAGTTCGCTCGAGGTGAGGATGACGCCGAGGCCCTGCCGGCAGAGCCGGTCGATGAGGGAGTAGAGTTCGGCCTTCGCCCCCACGTCGATGCCCCGTGTCGGATCATCGAGAAGCAGCACCTCGGGCCGTGTCAGCAACCAGCGGCCGATGATGCACTTCTGCTGGTTGCCGCCGGACAGCCCGGTGATCGCGGCATGGAGTCCGGGGGTCTTCACCCCGGTGTCGCGCACGGGGCCGGCGGCGAGTTGCTCCTCGGCGGCACGGCTGAGAAACCCTCCCCGCAACGCCTCTCCGAGCGAACAGAGACTGATGTTTCCGGTGACGTCGAGATCGGGGAAAAGCCCCAGCCGCTTGCGGTCCTCGGTAACCATCGCCACGCGTGCCGCACAGGCCTCACGAGGATGGCGGAACCTGACGGAGTCACCATGGAGGCAGACCGTGCCGGTCCAGGTGTCGTCGGCGGCACCGAAGAGAACCTCGAGCAGTTCAGTCCGACCGGCGCCCATCAGCCCCGCGACACCGAGGATTTCGCCGGCGTGGAGATCGAGGGAGATGTCTTTCAGCCGGTAGCCACGCGGGTGCTCGGGCCAGGGGAGCGTGAGGTCGCGAACCTCGAGGATCTTCGCTCCCCGTGGCCGCCCGTGATGGAATTCATGGCCGGCGATGTCGCGGCCCACCATCCATCCGGTCACTTCCCGTGGCGTGGTCGCCGTCTTGTCGACCGTTCGCACGTGGCGTCCGTCGCGGAGCACCGTGATCCGGTCGGCAAGACGGAAGACCTCGTCCATCTTGTGGGAGATGTAGAGGATCGTCGTCCCCCGGGCGACGAGCCTTTGGATCGTCCGCTCGAGCCGGGCGGACTCGGATTCGGTCAGCGCGCTTGTCGGCTCGTCCATGACCACCACCGAAGCCTCGAGCGACAGTGCCTTGGCGATCTCGACGAGTTGCTGGTCACCGACGCGGAGGCTGCCGGTCCGATCGCCGGGCGAGACGCCGCACTCGAGCTGGGCGAAGAGCCGTCCGCACTCCTCTTCCATGGAACGATCGTCGACGAGCCCGAAGGCGCCACGCCGCTCCCGCCCCAGGAACACATTCGCGGCGACCGGGAGATCCTCCACGAGGGCCAGTTCCTGGTGGATGATGGCGATACCCGCGTGCTCCGCGTCTCGGGTGCCGGCGAATCGTGTCGCCGCCCCGTCGATCTCGAGCACTCCGGAGTCGGGGGAATAGACCCCGGAGAGGATCTTCATGAGCGTGCTCTTGCCCGCTCCATTCTCGCCGCAGATCGCGTGGATCTCGCCACGGCGCACCTCGAGCGTGACGTCGTCGAGGGCGACCACGCCGGGGAACCGCTTCGTGATGCCGAGCATCCGCACGGCGAAGGGGGCGGTGGTCATCGGGGCGGCGGGTGGTGGTCAGGGGCGGGAGGTGAACGTGTGTCGCGGGACGCTGCCTCACGTCGCGGTGCGGCGTGATTCCCAGAAGCGGACGAGGCCCAGGAAGAGGAGGGCTCCGAGTCCGGTGGCGATGCCGCCGTTTCGCCCGGCTGTCATCGAGGCGATCGAGCCGGCGAGGAGGGCGAGGGTGGGGATCGCGCACAGGCCGAGGGGCCCGGGGAGAAGTTGCCGACCTCCCTTGGCCAGGGCACCGAGTTGGGAGAACGTCACGGCGATCACCACAACAACTCCGACGATCAGCCCCTCGTAGACATCGGCCCCTGTCTTGATGATCTTCGACACCGCGTCGATCACCACTCGCAGGAAGACCGCGCCGAGGACCGTGCCCGGCACGGTGCCGACGCCACCGGAGAGCGAGCAACCGCCGACCACGGCCGCGGCGATCGCGTTGAGTTCGTGCCCGCGTCCCTGGTTCACAGGTTGGGCCACCGATTCGTTGGCGACATAGAACAGCCCGGCGAGCGCCGCGGTCATCGCCCCGAAGCAATAGGCAAACCACTTCACGTTCTCGGTGCGGATGCCGGCCAGGCGGGCCGCCTGTTCGTTGCCACCGAGGGCGTGGATGTGGCGGCCGAGCACCGTCCGCGTCAGCAGCACCCAGGTGAACAGGGCGAGGAGGATGAAGACCGTCACCGGCACCCAGACGTTCTCTCGCACCGCCTTGAACATCGGATCATAGACATTGACAAGCGCGCTCTTGGTGGGCGTGAGGGCGTGGGTGGCGCTTTCGCACAGGGCCCGGGCGAAGCTCCGCAGTCCCACCAGCGTTGCCAGTGTGGCGATGAACGGCGGCAATCGCACCGCCGTGATCAACCAGGCGTGGAGCGTGCCGACGAGGAATCCGGTGAGCAGGGCCGCAGCGACGCCGGCAGCGACGACCGCAGGTCCGACGGGCTTGAAGCCCATCATCTCCTTGGGCGCGAGGGCCAGCATCGTCGTCGCACAGACTGTCCCCGACAGGGCGATCATCGAGCCTGACGAAAGGTCGATTCCACCGGCGATGATCACCACCGTCGCGCCGAGGGCGAAGATTCCCAGCAGCGACGTGTTGCGGGCGATGTCGGTGAGGCTCTGCCAGGGGAGCTTGAAGTAGCTGTGATTGCTGTCGACGAGCCCCGTGAGAAGCACCGCCACAACGATCGCGGCCACCAGCGCCCATTCCCCGGACCGTAGCCCGAACCAGCTGGTCCGGCGGAGGCGGGGTGAACCCTGTGCGGCCGGCGACGAGCCGCCCGATGGATTGGTGTTGGTCGCAGCCATCGGTGATCAGGAACTCGAGAGGCCGTAACGGGTGAGCCACTCGCGGAATTCGCTGAGTTTCTTGAACTCGTGGGGGATGGCCGCCGGCATGTCTTCCTGCTTGATCGGTGAACCCTCGTCGGGAACGATCACTCGCAGGCCGGTGGTGTAGATGTCGCCATTCTCGGTGCCGAGCTTTGGATACATGTCCTTGATGACAGCCGTGTCGTCGCCGATCATCGCCACCAGCAGGCGGATCGTCTGGGCTCCCATCTCGAATGGATTTTGGACCACCATCGCGTCGATCAAACCGTTGCCCATATGCTCGAGGGCCACGGCCTGGGCGTCGAAGGTGACGACGGTGGTCTTGGCGCGGGCATCCCGTTCCTTGACCACCTCCGCGATCGCGGGGGCATCGTAGGCCCAAATGCCGACAAGGGCCACGAGGTCGGGGTGGTTGACGAGCGCCGCACGGACATTGTCGCGGGCCTTCGCCCCTTCCATGCCGTCCGGCATCCGATCGAGTTCCGTGTAGGCGGAGCCGACGGTTTCCTTGAATCCATCCATCCGTGCCCGGGCGTTGTCGACGTCGGTGAACCCGGCGAACTGGACATAGCCACCGGAGGAAACGTTGCGGGCAGCGAGGATCTTGCCGGCAGCGGCCCCGAGGAGACGGCCACCGACGATGTTGTCGGTGCCGATGTAGTACGGGCGTGCGTCGCGGAAGCGGGCACGATCGACGTCGCTGTCGACGGTGATCACCTTGACTCCCTTGGCGGCGAGGTTCTTCATCTCCTCGATGATCGCCACGTTGTCGGCTTGGATGACCGAGATCGCCACGCCCGCGATGTCAGACTGACTGGCGAACTGACGAAGCTTCTCGATCTGGCCCTGTGCGGTGCCGTTGTTTTTTTCCATCACGGCGACGAGTCCCTTGGCCGCGATGCCTTGCATCTTCGCCCCCTCCTGGAGGCCGGCGTTGCACGCGTCCCAGAACGGGTCGTCGCCGTTGGTCAGGAAGATGAGGCGTTTGGGGGCGCCACCGGTGGTCGCAGCGCCGCCAGCCGATCCCGCCTCGGGCTTGCCCGACTTGGAACAACCGATCACGAGGCCGACGAAGCACAGGAGCGAGAGGGCCGAGCATCGAGCCAGCAACCGTCGCGTGAACATGGACTCCACCCCAGGGTTCAAGAGGAACAGAAACGACCCCCACGCTCCGCCAGTGGCGGACGAATCAATAACGTAACCCATTTTTCCGCACATGCACGAGGGGCCCTTCTGCCAAGGCGGAATCCCCCGCCACCACCTCCGCAACCACCACCACGTGGTCACCGGCCTCCGCCCTTGACGTTCCCCGGCACTCGAGCCACCCCGCCACCCCGTCGATCGTCGCGATTCCGTTCCCGGTGCGGGCCACCGCCAAGCCGTCAAAGGGGCCGGTCCCCGGGGCGGGAGGGCGGCCGAACCGGGCGAGGAGCGATCGCTGTGATTCAGCCAGCAGGTTGATCACGAACGGCACACCGCGGTCGATCGCCGCAAGGAGGTCACGGGTCGGCGCGACCGCGATCGATACCGAGGGGGGGACAAAACCCGCCTGCATCACCCAACTGGCGAGCATCGCGTGATCGGTCCCCTCCTCCACCCAGGTGATCACGAACAGACCGCTGGGAATCCGTCCGAGGGCACTCGTCAATCCCTCACCCGGAGTGGGGTTCACGGAGGCGTGGTTGGGGGGGGGCGTTGGGCGGTCAGACGAAGCTGCCATGGAGGAGTTGCCCCGGGTGGTCGGGGAAGGAGGGGATGGGGAAAGAGGCTGGGATAATGGTTGATTCGACGTCGTTGGGTGAAGAGAGGAAGCCACCATCCTACCCTGTTTTCCGCGGCGATGGGGGGGCGGGAAGCAGCCCGGGAGGAACCGGCTCTGGGCGCCCTTTAAAGGGTCGTTTCTCCCTGGTTCCGTTGCCGATCTCTCTGGAGTCACATCCAGCGCTGTCCGTAAAGTCGATTTCGCCCGGATCATGCCGCGGGCCGCGCGCCATGGATGAAGGAATCACGCGGCGTCCCTCCCACCCCCGCTCCGTCGTTCGCCCTCCTGCCGATGCGTCACCCACCCCCTCCCATCGTGAAGTCCCGCCGGCAATACGGGGGCCTTTCGGCCCTGCTTGCGGCTGTGGTGTGGGGCGGCATGCTCGTCTCGGGAGGGGTGATCCTGGCACAGGAAGGACAACCCCAGGCGTTGCCGCTCCCCGCTCCGCCGGCCCTCTCGACGGAGCCGTCGACGGCGGTGCCGCTAGTCTTGCCCGCGGTGCCTCCCCCCTACGGCGCCTCTTCGGTGGCGGCGCCACTCGGAACGCTGCCTGGGAGTTTTCCCGGCGGCGGCCCCATCGGTGTCGATGGACCACTGGGCGGCGTTGAGCCGCTGCCGCCGATCGCGTCGCAGGGGCCGGTAGTGCTCGACATGCCCTACGAGCCCCTCCCCCCTTCGTCGGAGGATGGGTATCTCACGCCCGGCACCGCCTTCCCGGAAGGCTTCGATGACCTCTGGGCTCCCCGGCCGTGGTCCTGGCAGTTGATGCCCAACAACCTGATCTACACCAGCTATCTGGCGGGCCCGAAGGAGCCTCGCTTCGGCACCGTGTGGTACGACGACACCTCCCCACCCCCTTACGCGTCAAGCGGCCAGGAGGGCTGGCTGTGGGACTCGACACTCGGCGGCAGGGTGTCGATCGCCCGCTATGGCTCCGATCCGGTGCTGCACCCGCAGGGATTCGAGGTCCAGATCGAGGGAGCGGCATTCGTCCGCCTCGATCCGCAGGACGACCGCGATCTGCGGTCTGCCGACTACCGCTTCGGCATCCCGCTCGTCTACGGCGTCGGACGATGGCAGACGAAGCTCGCCTACTACCACAACAGCGCCCATCTGGGGGATGAGTTCATGCTCAAGCACCCCACCTACCCGCGGATCAATTACGTCCGCGACTGCATCGTGTGGGGCAATTCGTACTACCTCTACGACTGGATGCGTCTGTACGGCGAGGTGGGCTGGGCCTTCTTCACTGCGGGAGGCGCCCAGCCGTGGGAGTTCCAGGTGGGAACGGAACTCATTCAGGCCCGCCCGACCGGGGGGCGAGGGGCGCCGTTCCTTGCGGTCAACGGTTTCTCCCGGCAGGAGCTCGACTGGGGAGGCAATGTTTGCGTCCAGACCGGCTGGGCCTGGCGCGGTCGCCGCAGCGAGAAGCTCTACCGGATCGGGCTTGAATACCTCTATGGGTCCGATCCCCAGTATCAGTTCGTTTACAAGAACCAGAACCGGGCCGGCATCGGGATGTGGTACGACTATTGACGGTGGGCCGGTGCCGGAAGGTCGGGCTTCGCCACGCGTCCACCCCGGAGATTCTGTTCGTGCCGCTGCTGGCGATCGAAACGACCTGCGATGAGACAGCGGCGGCAGTCATTGACCGTTCGCGAAGGGTGTTGTCGAGCGTCGTCGCCAGCCAAGACGAGCTCCACGCCCAATGGCGTGGGGTCGTGCCCGAAGTGGCATCGCGAGCCCACGTCGAACGGATCGTACCGGTGATCGACGAGGCTGTTGCCCGCTCCGGTGTCGGGCGAGCGGGGCTCGAAGCGGTCGCGGTGGCGGTCACCCCCGGGCTCGTCGGCTCGCTTCTGGTCGGCCTGTCGGCGGCGAAGGGGATCGCAGCGGTGCTGGGATGCCCGCTGATCGGCTACGACCACATTGCCGCCCACCTTTACGCCTGCCGGTTGGCGCACGGCGAAAGGATGACCTATCCCTGTGTCGGCCTCGTCGCCAGCGGTGGCCACACCTCCCTTTTCCATGTCCATTCGCCGCTCGAGCTCGAGCGCCTCGGCGGCACGATCGACGACGCGGCCGGCGAGGCGTTTGACAAGGCGGCGGCGCTGCTCGGGCTCGGGTATCCCGGGGGGCCGTGGATGGAGCGGGCCGCAATCGGGGGCAACCCCACCGCCCACCGCTTTCCCCGGCCACTTGCCAACGATCGCGACCGGCTCGACGTCAGCTTCAGCGGACTGAAGACGGCCCTTCGATACCGGATCCGGCCGCCGGGGGCGCCGGCCGACACCCCCCCGCCGACTGGCGGAGAAATGGCCGACCTGGCGGCATCGTTCCAGCAGGCGGTCGTGGAGACGATCATCGCCAAAGTCGAACTGGCGCTGGCCCGGACTCGGTGCCGTGTCCTGGCGGTGGGTGGGGGGGTGGCAGCCAACAGCGCGCTCCGCGAGGCCCTCGAGCGGCTGGGAAGAAAGCGGCGGGTGGATGTCCTCGTCCCCCCGCGTGAGTTGTGCACCGACAACGCCGCGATGGGGGGGATCGCCTGGGAACGTCTCGAACGGGGGGAGGATGACGGGCTCGAACTCGACGTCCTCCCCGGTACCGACCGCAGCGCTGCCAGACGCGCCAGTTGAGGAGCCGGCCGTCCCGCTGCCGGGAGGGCTTGTCGAACCTCCTCTTCAGAAACTCGAGAACTGCTCGAACTCGTCGTACTGCCGATGCTCGAGGTTCACAAATCTCGTGAAGTCGTGCTGCCAAAGGAGCTTTGCGTCGCCGATCGGACCATTGCGCTGCTTGGCGATGATGATCTCCGCCTGCCCCTTCACCCGCTCCCGATCCTCGTCGTTCGTGGCATAGTATTCCTCGCGGTGGACAAACATCACCAAATCGGCGTCCTGCTCGATGGCCCCCGACTCGCGGAGGTGGTTGAGTCGTGGGCGGTTGTCGCGCGAGGCTTCCGCCTGCCGATTGAGCTGCGCGAGACAGAGCACCGGGATGTCGAGTTCGCGCGACATCATCTTCAGGCGGCGGGCAATCCTCGCCACCTGTTCCTGACGGGGATCCCGCGGGTTGTCGGGCTCGATGAGCTGGAGATAGTCGATCACGATCAGCGACAG
>CANGIH010000038.1 GCA_947453875.1 Planctomycetaceae bacterium
CCCCGCCGTCTGCCGGGGCAGATGGGGCATCACCAGATCGTACCGGATCGATGGGCGCTGGAGCGATCAGGGGTGTCGTCGGGGCCGGCGGCGGCGGTTGGCCCCGTGTGGTACCATCTCGGCAGTCGATGGGGGGGATTCAGATACTCCCTGCGCTCTACCAAGTCGCTCTCCATGAGGTGATGCATGCCGTCGGTGCGCCGTGAAGTCCTGCGGTCGATTTGCTCCCTGCTGGCGGTCGCCAGTCTCGCCATCGCCTCCCCGGCCCGTGCGGTCGACGCCGACGGCACGGCGAAGAAGCCGGCCCGACTCCTCGTCGTCACGGTCACCAACGGTTTCCGCCACGGCTCGATCGAGACCGCTGAAGGGGTCCTCGAGCGTCTCGGCCGCGAGAGTGGCCAGTTTCATGTCGATTTCCTCCGCCTCCCCCCGGGGCGCCCCGGGCAGCCGCAGGAGCCGAAGCGGAAGGATGGCACGAGTGACGCCGACTGGAAGAAGCAGGAAGAGGCCTACAAAGCCGATCTCGAGAAGTTCAAGGTGGCCGACGCCGCCTGGAACAAGACCCTCTCCGAACTCTTTGCCAAGGCGTTCACGAAGGAATCGCTCGGCCAGTTCGACGGGGTCGTTTTCTGCAGCACCACCGGCGCCCTGCCGATCCCGAACCTCGACGACTTCCTCGGCTGGGTGAAGAGCGGCAAGACGTTCATCGGCTTCCATGCCGCCGCCGACACCTTCAACGCCTCCGATGCCTATCGCGATCTCGTCGGCGGCATCTTCGCCGGTCATCCTTGGAACGCCGGTGACGAGCATGCCTTCGTCGTCAATGATCCCGGCCATCCGATCGTGAAGAGCCTGCCCGGCGCCTTCCGCTGGAAGGACGAGATCTACCAGTACGACACCCGCTTCGTCCCCGACGACGTCCGCGTGCTTGTCAGCCTCGACATGCCCCACTCGACGCCGAAGGAGCCCTGGCACGTGCCGGTGAGCTGGATCCGCGACTTCGGCCATGGCCGCGTCTTCTATTCGAACTTCGGCCACAACGAATCGACCTGGAACGAGAAGATGTTCCAGGATCATTACCTCGCCGGCATCCTCTGGGCCCTCGGCAGGATCAATGCGCCGGTCACCCCCAATCCCGATCTCCAGGCCCGTGCGTATCTTCACGGCGTCCTCGCTGCGGCGGCAGCGGCCGGTGCCGGTGGCGATGCCGCCAAGGCGACGGCGGAGGCCGAGAAGCTCTGTGCCAAGGCCGATGCCAAGTGCGCCGCCAACCCCGGCTGGGCGAGCTCCTTGAGGCCGATGCTCCTCGAGATCCGCAATGCCGACGCAGCAGCCCGCACGACGGCCTATGCGAAGGTGCTTGCGGAACTCGACAAGTAGCCGGCCAGACCGCGGCTGCGGCCGTACCATTGCTCCGACCGCCCAGTCGCCGCGAGGAGGGAGTGCCGATGGGGCTGCGCGTCAGCCGGCTGTTGTGCGTTGTCTGTGTCATCCTGCTTGTTGCCGGTGTGACGCGCGGGGCGTCGTGTGCCGAGCCACGACCGAACGTGCTGGTCATCCTCGCCGACGATCTCGGCTTCGCCGACATTGGCGCCCACGGGGGCGAGATCGACACGCCGAATCTCGACCGGCTCGCGCGTGGCGGCCTGCGTTTCACCCACGCCACGAACACCGCCCGCTGCTGGCCGAGCCGAGCCGCGCTTCTCACCGGCTTTTATCCGCAGGCGATTCATCGCGACGCGCTGCCGGCAGGGGGCGGCCGCGAGGCGCTGCCCGGGGGTGCGCAGGGGCAGCGTCCGCCTTGGGCCCGGCTCCTTCCCGAACTGCTCGCCCCGGGTGGCTACCGCAGCTACCACTCCGGCAAGTGGCATGTTGACGGTGATCCGCTCGCACAGGGTTTCGCCCGGTCGCTCGACGTCACCGGTGCAGGCCAGAGCAATTTCTTCGACTCCAGCGGCGTGACCGTGGAGGGGAAGCCCCATCCTCAAAGCGACGACTTCTACGCCACGGAGGCGATCGGGGACCATGCGGTCGCCTGTCTCACCGCGCACGCCGCTGACCATGCCGGCACACCGTTCTTCCAGTTCGTCGCGTTCACCGCTCCCCACTTCCCGCTTCAGGCGCCGCAGGCCCTGATCTCGAAATACCGCGAGCGCTACCGGGCGGGCTGGGAGCGGATCCGCGCCGCTCGCCATGCCCGTCAGCTTGCCGCGGGAGTCGTTGCCGGGTCGATCTCGGAGATCGAGCGCGACCTCGGTCCCCCCTATCCTTTCCCCGATGCGCTTCACGCGCTCGGGTCGGGAGAGATCGACCGTCCCCTGGAGTGGGAGCGGCTCACGGCCGAGCAGCGGGAGTTCCAGGCGACGAAGATGGCGATCCATGCCGCGATGGTTGAGGCGATGGACGGGCAGATCGGCCGGATCATCGGGCACCTCGAGTCGCTCGGAAAGCTCGACGACACATTCATCCTCTTCGCCAGCGACAACGGGGCGTCGGCGGAGATCATGGTCCGTGGCGAGGGGCATGACCCTGCCGCTCCCCCTGGCTCGCGGAAGAGTTTTTTGTGTTTGGGGCCGGGCTGGTCGAGCGCCGCAAACAGCCCCTTCCGTCGCCACAAGACCTGGGTCCACGAAGGGGGGATCGCTACTCCCTGGATCGTCCACTGGCCACGCGGCCTCCCTGCGGAGCGTGCGGGTGAGCTTCGCCACCAGCCGGTGCATCTGGTCGACATCACGCCGACGGTGCTGGCCCTGGCCGGGGTGGAGCCACCGGCGCACCTCGCCGACGGCACGGCGGTGCCACCGATGCAGGGGGGGAATTTTTTGAGTCTCCTTGTTGATCCGACTGCGCCCCCTCCCCGGGAGACATCGTGGTGGTGTCACGAGGGGCACCGGGCCGTGCGCGTGGGGGACAAAAAACTGGTGGCGGCCAGGGGGGAGCCGTGGGCACTCCATGATCTCGCCGCCGACCGGACGGAGATGGTCGACTTGGCGGCACGCGAGCCCGACACCGTGGCCAGGCTCGAACGGGAATGGCTCCGGGTCGCCGATGCATGCCGGACACTCGCCGAGGGGCGCTGGCAGGACGCCGCTGCATCGGAGGCAAGCGGGGCGAAGACGCGTCTTCCCAAGCCAACCAACGTGGTGATCGTGTTCGCCGACGATCTTGGCTACGGCGATCCTGCCTGCTACGGGGGAAAGGCCGCCGCGACACCGCACCTCGATCGGCTGGCACGCGAGGGGATCCGGTTCACCGATTTCCACGTCGCGCAAGCCGTCTGCTCGGCATCGCGGGCGGCCCTGCTCACCGGCTGCTATCCCAACCGCATCGGCATCGCCGGGGCGCTCGGGCCCAACGCCCGCCACGGCATCGCTGAAGAGGAGACGACGCTCGCCGAACTGCTCCGCGGCCGGGGCTACCGCACCGGCATGGTGGGGAAGTGGCACCTCGGCCACCACGCGCCATTCCTCCCCACACGGCATGGCTTCGACGAGTGGTTCGGGCTTCCCTACTCCAACGACATGTGGCCTCACCATCCCGAGGCGGCTGCAGGCACCTATCCCCCACTCCCACTCTTCGATGGCGAACGGATCGTCGACGATGACGTGACGCCGGAGGATCAGGCGACGCTCACCGCGCGGTATGCCGCACGGGCCGTGTCGTTCATCGAACGTGCCAGGGAGGATGATCGGCCGTTCTTCCTCTACCTCGCCCACTCGATGCCGCATGTTCCGCTGTTTGTCGGCGATGAATTTGCCAATCGTTCCCCCGGCGGCCTTTATGGCGATGTCCTCGCCGAGATCGACGCCTCGGTGGGGAAGATCCTCGCGGCCCTTGAGCAGACAGACTCGCTCGACGACACGCTCATCCTGTTCACCAGCGACAACGGCCCCTGGCTCTCCTACGGCAACCATGCAGGGAGCGCCGGGAATCTCCGCGAGGGGAAGGGGACGGCTTTCGAGGGGGGAGTCCGCGTGCCCTGCCTGGCCCGTCTGCCGGGTTCGATCCCCGCCGGGAGCATCTGCGGGGCGCCGGCGATGACGATCGATCTGCTTCCCACGATCGCCCGAATCACCGGCGACTCCCTTCCCGTTGATGCGGCCGGCCACACCATGCTCGACGGTCGGCGGATCGACGGCCACGACATCAGCGGGCTCCTCCGCGACGATGCCGAGGCCGCGGAATCGTCGCAGAAACGCGACTATGGCTTCTGGTTTCTCGACAACGAACTCCAGGCCGTCCGGCGCGGTCGCTACAAGCTCCTGCTGCCGCACACCGCGCGGACGATGGACGGTCAGCCGCCGGGGGCCGACGGCGTGCCGGGGAAGTATCGGCCACTGGCGGTGGCACGGATGCTCGTCGATCTCGACGCCGATCGGGGTGAGACCACCGATGTGGCCGCCGCGCACCCGGACGTGCTGGCCGAACTCGAGGTGGTGGCGGAGCGGATGCGGGCCGATCTCGGCGACCGGCTCACCGGTCGGACTGGCAGCGAGGTCCGGCCCGCGGGGAAGCTCGACGACAGGGCCGGAAGCCCCTCGGCGAATCGGCAGCGGCGGCCGAACATCGTCATCGTCATGACCGACGACCAGGGCTATGGCGACCTCGCCGCCCATGGCAACCCGATTCTCGAGACGCCGCATCTCGACCGAGTGTGGCGCGAGTCGGTGCGGTTCACCGAGTATCACGCGAGCCCCACCTGCTCCCCGACGCGCGCCGCGCTCCTGACGGGCCGGCACGAATTCCGCTCCGGTGTCACCCACACGATCCATGAGCGTGAGCGGCTCGCCCTATCGGCGACGAATCTCCCGCAGCTGCTCCGCGCGGCGGGCTACACCACCGGCATCTTCGGGAAGTGGCACCTCGGCGACGAGGAGGCCTACCAACCGGGCAAGCGCGGCTTCGACCGCAGTGTCATCCACGGTGCGGGTGGGATCGGGCAGAGCTTTCCCGGCAGTTGTGGCGACGTCCCGGGGAACCGCTACGTCGACCCGGTCCTCCGCGAGGATGGCCGGTTCGTGAAGCGGCGCGGCTACTGCACCGATCTCTTCTTCGCCGCCGGGATCGCGTGGATCGAGGAGGCAGCCCGCACCGACAAGCCATTCTTCTGCATGATCACGCCGAACGCGCCGCACGACCCGCTCGACTGCCCGGAGGGCTCCGACGCCGGCCCCCGCCAGCGGCTCGCGGCGGCCGGGCTCCTCGACGCGCCGGGGCGCGACCGCGTGGCGAAGTTTTACGGGATGATCGAGAACATCGATACGAACGTCGGCCGGCTCCTCGACAGGCTTGCTTCGCTGGGGCTCGCGGAGGACACGCTCCTGATCTTCACCACCGACAACGGCACGGCGACGGGAGCCGGTGTATACAACGATGCGATGCGCGGTGCCAAAGGGAGCGTGTGGCGCGGGGGAACGCGCGTCCCCTTCTTCTGGCGCTGGCCCGGGACGCTGCCGGAGGGGGTCGACGTGCCGGCACTCGTGACCCATGTCGATCTCCTACCGACACTCTGCCAGCTCGGCCAGGCCCCGATCCCCGCCGACGTGGTCGCCCGGGTCGAGGGGAGGAGCCTCGTGCCGCTCCTTCATGACGCTCACGCCCCATGGCCTGACCGGCCGCTTGTCACCCATCTCGGCCGCTGGGACCGTGGCGAGGTGGCCGGGGCGAAGTGGCGCCACTGCCGGATCCGTGAGGGGCGATGGAGCCTCGTCAACGTCGACAACCGTCCCGATAGCTGGCAGCTCTTCGACATCGCGGCCGATCCGGCGGAGACGACCGATGTGGCGGCGGCCCATGGCCCGACCGTCGAGCGCCTCAGCAGGGAATACGACTGCTGGTGGGACTCGATCCAGACAGACCTCGTCAACGAGAATCTCGCTGGTCCGGCGGAGAATCCGTTCAAGACGGCTTTCGAAGCGCAGTTCGGCGTGGGCGTGACGCCGGCCCCCGCGCCAGCGCCGTGACGATGGTCTCACCGGACTCCCCACCGCAGGAACAATGACGCAGATGACACGATCGGCCCGTGCCCGTCTCCGGGCTTTCCTCTGCGCGCCGTTCCTCGCGCTTGTGGCCGCGCTTTACCCCGGGATCGCGGTCGCCCGCCCTCCGAACATCGTCTTCTTCCTCGCCGACGATCTCGGGACGGGAGATGTGGCGGCCCTGGAGTCGGCGTATGCGCTGACACCGAACATCGACTCACTTTTTTCGCGGGGCACGAGGCTCAGCCGTCACTGGGCCGGCAGCGCCGTTTGCGCTCCGAGCCGCTGTGTGCTCATGACGGGGCTCCATCCCGGCCATGCCCCGATCCGCAGCAACAGCGAGGTCCAACCGGAGGGGCAGCGATCGATGCCCGCAGGCACCCTCACCCTTCCGAGACTCCTCCACGATGCCGGCTACGCGACCGGCGGATTCGGGAAGTGGGGGCTCGGGCCGCCGGGGAGCGTGTCCGATCCACGTGCCACCGGCTTCGATCGCTTCTTCGGATACAACTGCCAGCGTCACGCGCATTCGTTCTATACCCAGTATCTGTGGGATAATTCCGAGAAGGTGCCGCTCGACAATCCGCCCGTTCCGGTGAGGGCGACGCTTCCCTCCGCTCCCGCTCCGGCCGCCGCCGACTTCGCCCGCTTCCTTGGCACGACCTACTCCACCGACCGGATCGGCGACGAGGCGGTGCATTTCCTCCGCGCGCATGCCGAGGGGCCGTTCTTCCTCTACCTGCCGACGACGCTCCCCCATGTCGCCCTCCAGGTCCCTGCCGACGAGCCGTCGCTCGAACGCCATCGCCGCTTCTTCGGCGCCGAGGCGCCGTATCTCGGAGGGAACGGCTATGTCCCCTGCGTCGAGCCGGCGGCCACGCTCGCCGTGATGGTGACGATGCTCGACCGGGAGCACGTCGCCGATCCGTCGTGGCCGCTCCCGTTCGCCGATGGTGCCACGCGCGTCGAGGCGGTCAAGCCGGCCGGTGCGACTGGCGACGCCCCCGTCACCGAGCCCTGATACCGGTCGCGGGGTATACTCCCGCCCGGCAATGGCAAGAGTTGGAGGCATTCCCGGGGGAGAGAGACGTGGCAGAAAATCGTCAGCCAGATGGGGAGCGGACCGGTCGCGCGGCAGGGATCGGCTTCGGACTCTTCTGGATCTACGTGTTCCTCTATTTCGGTTTCATCGCCCTGGTGCTCTTCCGCCCTGACGTGCTCTCGAGCCGACCGTTCGGCGGCGTGAATCTGGCGATCGCCTCCGGCCTCGGCCTGATCGTCGCGGCGCTGTTGCTCTCGGTGGTCTACATGGTGGCCTGCCGGGTGGTCGAGTCGCCCGACCACGACCGGCGCTGATCCCTGTCGCGACCGGCGCGTCCTCCTCCCTGCCACACCTTGCCGAGACCCCCGATGCACTACGAATCGTCCCCCGTCGCCATCGCGATCTTCGCCAGTTTCGTGCTCGCCGTCGTCGGGCTGTCCTTCTGGCTGGGGCGCAAGGGGCAGTCGGCGAAGGGCTACTACGCCGCCCATGGCGAGATCCACTGGTTCATCAATGGCATCGCCTTCGCTGGCGACTATCTCTCCGCCGCGAGCTTTCTCGGCATCTGCGGGATGATCGCCTTCCATGGCTACGATGGCTTTCTCTACTCGATCGGCTTTCTGGCCGGTTGGATCGTCGCGCTGTTCGTGATCGCCGAGCCGATCAAATCGCTGGGGAAATTCACCTTCGCCGATGCGCTCGACGCGAAGTTCAACAGCCGTGGCATCAAGCTGGCGGTGGCCATCTCGACGCTTGTCGTCAGCATCTTCTACCTGATCCCGCAGATGGTCGGGGCTGGCGACCTGATCGTGCCGCTGCTCGGCCTTCCCCATGCGGTCGGGGTGATCCTCGTCGGCCTCGCGGTGACGCTGATCGTCGTCACGGCGGGGATGGTGTCGACGACCTGGGTGCAGTTCATCAAGGGATCGCTCCTCGTGTTTTTCTGCGGAGTGCTCACGTCGATGATTCTCGCGCGCGGTCTGACGGTGAACACGGGAAGTCTCGATCCGCAGACGAGGACCGTGGCTCCCGATGGCCGCATTCTCGTCGACGGCCAGCCGCAGACACGCGACCACGACCTCCGCCCGGTGGGCACGCTCGCGGCACTTCCCGCCCGCTACGGCGATGCGACCTCGACAGGCCCACTGGGGCCCCTGGAATACCTCTCCGTCCTCGAGGATTCGAGGATCATCACCTGGAGCGGGGCGAAGACGAAGGACGCCGCCGGTGCCCATGTCACTTATTCGCCCGTCGAACGTCGCGGCGCCGATCTCCTCAAGCCGGGTGGATACTTCAAGGGACTGACGACGGGCAAGCTCGCCGACAAACTCGATTTCGCCAGCCTGATGCTTGCCCTCTTCTGCGGTACCGCGTCGCTCCCGCACATCTTGATCCGGTATTACACCGTCAAGGATGCGGCCGCGGCCCGGAAAAGCACCGTGGTGGGGATCGCGGCGATCGGCGCCTTTTACGTGCTCACGCTGTTTCTCGGCCTAGGGGCGATGACGAGCGGTTCGCTCGACCCGACGAGCACGAACATGGCGGCGCCGCTGCTGGCGAAGAGTTTCAGCGAGACGCTGTTTGCGGTGATCTCGGCGATCGCCTTCACGACGGTCCTCGGCACGGTGAGCGGCCTGATCATGGCCGGCAGCGGTGCGGTGGCCCACGACCTCGTCGAGAATGTCCTCGGCATCCCGATGACCGACCACGAGAAGGTTCGTTGCGGGAAGATCGCGGCGGTGGGGCTGGGGATCGTGGCGATGGCCCTCGGAATCCTCTTCCGCAGTTTCAACGTCAGCTTCCTCGTCGGCTGGGCGTTCAACATCGCCGCCTCCGCCAATCTCCCCGCGCTCGTCATGCTCCTTTTCTGGTCGCGCACGACGAAGCAGGGGATCATCGCGGCGGTGACGGTGGGGATGCTCGCGAGCCTCGCCTGGATTCTCCTTTCGGCCGACACCTTCGAGAAGGTCTACGGGCTCTCGCGCGACGCCTCGCCGGTCCCTTTCAGCCAGCCCGGGCTCGTGACGATCCCGCTGGGATTTCTCGTGCTCGTGGTGGTGTCGCTGCTGACGCGGGCTGAACCTGCGGGGAGGAGGGCATGAGTTCGGCGCCGGTGATCCGCTGCAGCGAGGAGCATCTGGGCGCCATTCGCGCGATCTACAACGACGCGATCGCGAACACCACGGCGCTCTACGAATACCAGCCGCGGAGCAGGGAGACGATCCTTGCCTGGTGGGCATCCAAGCAGCAGGCGGGCTTTCCGGTGCTGGGGGTCGAGCGGCGGGATGGAAGCCTGGCGGGATTCGCCAGCTGGGGGACATTCCGGCAGTTTCCCGCCTTCAAGTACACCGTGGAGCACTCGGTCTACGTGGACCCCGAATGCCGGGGGGAGGGGGTCGGGCGGCGGTTGCTCGAGGCGATCATCGCGGAGGCCGAGCGGTGTGAACTCCACCTTCTCGTGGGCGGCATCGACGCGACCAATGCCGCCAGCATCGGGCTTCATCGCACCCTGGGCTTTGAGCACGCCGGCACGATCCGCCAGGCCGGCTTCAAATTCGGCCGCTGGCTCGATCTCGAATTCTGGCAACTCCACCTGCCGACGCCCCGGCAGCCTGTCGATGGGTGATGGCCCCGCCGTCGCGTCGAAAGCCCACGGTTTCGAAAGCCCACGGTTTCGAAAGCCCACGGTTTCGAAAGCCTGAGAGCGCTTCGAGCAATCCTGCGTCCACTCCCATCATTGAGTGATGCGAGAGCGAGGCAGACAAAGTGACAATTCGATAATAAATCGCATTGTGACCGAGGCATTTCCTTGCTTGTTCGTTACTGGCGTGAGATGCCTGTAGCCGGGCGGCGCCGTTGTGCGATGCTTCGGAGGAGATCGTGGCGGATGGGAATCGACCGTGGCGTTCCTGCCGCGTGGGCGGACTGCAGATCGAGTCGCAGAGGGGAGGCCGAAAGGCACTGCAATGCACCGCTACGAGCGACGAATCCTGGTCACGGGTGGATGCGGCAACATTGGCAGCGCCCTCGTCAGGCGACTGGTGCAGGATCCGGGAAACTGGGTCACCGTGGTCGATGACCTGTCGACCGGCTTTCGGCGCAATCTGCCCGATCGGGCCTTTCCCAACTGGCGATTCATCAAGCTGGACGCCAATGATTACCGTGAATTGTTCACGGTGATGACGGCGACATCGTTTGACTATGTCTTCCACTATGCCGCCGTCGTGGGAGTCAAGCGGACGCTCGACAATCCGCTGGCGGTACTCAAGGACATCGACGGCCTCCGCAACGTCCTCTCGCTCTCCAAAAACACAGGCGTGAAGCGGGTTTTCTACACGTCGTCATCCGAGGTGTACGGGGAGCCGGTGGAGTTTCCCCAGAACGAGCACACGACCCCGCTCAATTCGAAACTGCCGTACGCCATCGTGAAGAATCTCGGCGAGTCGTACTTCAAGTCCTACGAGCGGGAATACGGGCTTCCCTACACGATCTTCCGGCTCTTCAACACCTATGGTCCGAGGCAGAGCGAGGATTTTGTCCTGCCGAAGTTCGTCAATGCGGCCTTGGAGGGGCGCCCCCTCACCATCCACGGCGACGGATCGCAGACGCGCACCTTCTGTTACATCGACGATCACGTCGATTTCACCACCCGCGCGATGTACGACGATCTGTTCGTCAATGACACGGTGAATGTGGGAAGTGATAGGGAGATCAAGATCGTCGACCTCGCCAGAATGATCCTGGAACGGGTCGGGGGACCGTCGACAATCGTCCATCTGCCACCGTTGGAGGAGGGGGACATGAGCAGGCGGTGCCCCGATATTTCGAAGATGCGATCGGTGCTCGGCAGGGACTTGAAGCCGCTGTCGGACGGACTCGACGAAGTGATCGCCTCAAAACGCTGAGTGCCGCATGCATTTCCTCTTTCTGTGCGATCAGTTGGCCGGGTATTGGCATCATTGCATCGTCCGTCTCGCCGAGTCCGTGCCGGGCGCCCGCGTGACGGTCGTCGCACCCCCGGGGAGTCCGCTCGCACCGTTTGATTTCCCGGAGCACCCGGCTGTGGTCCTCCGCGACCGGTCGCAAATGGACTGGCCGGCGATCAAGCAACTGGTCGCC
>CANGIH010000039.1 GCA_947453875.1 Planctomycetaceae bacterium
CCGGGGGCATCGCACCGGCGACAAGGCCGGCGGCCCCGGCTGTCAGCAGTGCGCGACGGGACAGGAGCGAGGCATGAAGCGGAGGCATGGTGCACCTCGGAGTGAACGTGTCGGAAACAACGAAGCCCTGCGTGGCCTTCCGTCAGGCCGGCCGCCCCGTGTCAGGGCCGGCATCTGCCGTCCGGTCGCCCGGCCAAAGGATCGCCCAGGCGATCAGCGCCACAAGCGTCACCGCCCCGGCGGCGGCCATGCCGACGGAAAACGATTGGGTCTGGTCGGCCAGCCTTCCGAACAGTTTCTGGAACCGTGCCGAGGCTATCCAAGCCACGAAACTCGCCAGGCCGGTGACGAGCCCCTGATGGTGGCGCGAGATGTCTTGCGTGAAGGAGTAGTAGATCGGGAACAGGCCAAGCGCTCCTGCGCCCGCCACCAGCAGCACCGCAAGGAGCACCGGCCCCGCCTGGAGACGGGGGACCGCCACGAGCCCCAGACAGAGGAGACAGCAGATCGCGAATGTCGCCACTCGTGACCACTTCACCGACCAGCCCTGGAGCGCCAGCCACCAGGCGAGCGCCCCAGAGGCGAGGCAGCCGACGTCGGAGATCCCAAACCACAGTGCCGTGAACCAGAGGGTCTCGGTCTCCGTGTAACCATGCTCCTTCTGGAGGATCAGCGGAATCCAGGCACGGAGAATCTGCCAGACGGTATTGATGATGATGACGACGACGAGCACGGCTCCCCAGCGCCGGATCGTGTCACTGCGCGATGGCGCCGCGTCTCCGTTCCCCGCATCTCCCCCGCGTGGAGCGACATGAAAATCTTCCGCCCGCGTGGCCGCGATCCAGGCGACGATCCAGGCGATGCCGACGAGGCCGACGAGTTGGAACCCGAGCCGCCAGCTCTGCCCCTGCCGGATCATGATCCACCACATCACCACGGGCGTGAGGATCGAGCCGATCGAGGTTCCACTCTGGAGGATGCCGTTGCCGAGGGCCCTTCCCTTCGTCGAGATGAGCAGTTGCGTCGTCTTCAGCGCACAGGGCCAGTGGGCGGCCTCGAAGAAACCCAGCGCCGTCCGGCAGAGGAGGAGCTCGTCGTAATCACGGGCATACCCGGTGGCAAATCCCACCAGCGACCAGGCCAGGAGCGCCGCGGGATAGAGCCAGCGGACACTCATCCGGTCGGCAAGAATGCCGAAGAGCAGCGACCCGGCGGCGAAGGCATAGCCGAACCATTCCTCGAGCCGGCCATACTGCTCGTTGTTGAGGGAGAATTCCTCCGTCACTCGCTTGGCGACGTTGGCGAGTGTCTGGCGATCCATGTAGTTGATCGCCGAAGCCGCCAGGAGGAGACCGGCGATCACCGCGACACGGCGAGGGAGCTGCCCCGCCCCCGATCCGAGCCCGATCATCGACTAGCCCTCCCAGGATTGCCCGTCCCAGCGGAGCACCCGCTCCAGCCAGGCCTCCAGGTCGGTGGCGAAAAGCGTGAAGAGAAGCTCCCCCTTGGCCGCACTGGCAGACTGGGGGGATCCGATGTGGCCCGGCAGGGTCCGCTCCTTCGTGATCCAGGCCCGAGCGCCGGGCAGGAAGGGATTGCCGAACGGGACCGTCTCCAGGCGCTCGTGCGGCTTCACCAGATGGGGCGCCGCCCGCAGCACCATCGAAGTCTCCCATTCGCACGCATGCCCCATCTCCCGCTGCTCGATCGACGCATCGTGCTCCCAGGGCCGCGTGCCGAGCCCCCAGTAGGTCGTCATGAGGAGGAGGAGATCGCTGCGCGTGCGATGGCGCTGGCGGACCTCGAAGATCGCCTGTTTGGCGGGAATGTCATTCCCCCCATGGCCGTTGACGAGAACGATCCGCCGGAAGCCGTGGGAAAGAAAACACTCGACCAGGTCATTGAGCAGATCGAGGTACACCCGCGGCGATGCCGAGACGGTGCCGGCGAAATCGAGGTGGTGGTGCGAGTTCCCCAGCCACTGGAGCGGCGAGAAGAGCACCCTGTCAGCCATTCGTGGCGCCACCCGGGCGATGATTTCCCCGAGCAGGAGGCTGTCGGTGACGACCGGCAGGTGATGTCCGTGCTGCTCGACCGCCGCTACCGGTATCACCACCGGGGTGTCCCTGGAAAGAGCCGACACCTCCGGCCAGGTCATGTCGACGAGGTTCATTCCGTGATGCTCCCGCGATGTGAAAAGACTCCGGGGGCAGTCCCTCCCCCGGCCCGAGCCAGCCCCGGTGTGTGACGGAGATCACTTGGCCGCGGCGGGGAGTTCGCGAATGAACACGTTCCGCCAACGAATCTCCCCACCGTGGGTCTGGAGTTGGATCGGTCCCTTCTCCGGCACCGGCACCGCCCGGTCGTAATAGTTTTCCATGCGCGCGTCATCGACCACCTTTTGGTCGTTGAGCCACACCGACACCGTCTCGCCACGCATCACGATGCGGAAACGATTCCATTCACCGAGCGGCTTGTCGGCCTTGACGAGAGGATCCTTGCCGGGGGCACCTGGGGAATTGTTCCACAGTCCGCCCGAGCCCTTGGCGAGACCGAGATTCTGCGGATCGGGGAGGCTCGAGTCCCAGATCTGCACCTGGGGCACACCGCGGAGGTAGATCCCGGAATCGGCCTTCGGCACCGTGCGATAGTCCACGAGCAGTTCGAAGTCGCCATAGTCCTTCTCGGTCGTGGCGTAGGCGCCGAAGCCGTCGTTGACCAGTTCGCCATTCTCGACATACCAGTGCGGCTTGCCGGTGGTGGCGCTCACCTCGAGCATCGAATTCGTCTGGTCGGCAGCGGTCCACTTGTGGATCTGCGTCTTCCGTTCCTCGGCCGGCATCGCCAACAGCTTGCGGTGGTCGAAGGTCTCGCCGCCGCGCCAACCGTTGAGATCCTTGCCGTTGAACAGGGGGGTGAACCCGGCCGGCGGCTCGTCCGCCGACGCCGCCATGCTGGTCACCGCCAGGGACGCCACCAACAGCACGCCCCGAAAAACGCTCACAACACCACGACGCATGACCACCCCCTCGAAGCTTCAAAACGACCCTTGGGACCAAGGGACCGTTCCCGCGGCCCCGCGACCGGGCGATTCTGCCACGGCGCAGCCCTCCACGGAAGCATGGCCCTTCCGGACCGCGATTCCCCTTCGTGGCAAATCAAGGGATAATGGCGATTTGGACCGGAGGATTCTGGTCTGTACTGTGACCGAAGAGGGCCTCGCCCGATGTTCCCGGCAAATCGATTTCCATCGCCGACACTCCCGGGTGTGGCGCTCGCGATCGTCTGGATGACGATGGCGGGGACGTGCCCGGCCGATGACATCCCCTCTTTCGAACGGGACATCCGCCCCATCCTCCGCGCGCACTGCCTCGACTGCCACGGCGGCAGCGATCCCTTCGAGGGGAATCTCGACCTGCGGCAGGTGCGCTCGATGCTGCGCGGCGGCGACTCTGGGGCGGCACTGGTGGCCGGGAATGCCGGGGAAAGCCTCGTCCTTGAGCGGATCCGGTCAGGTGAGATGCCCCCCTCGACACTCAAGGTGAAGCCGGAGGAGTTGGCGCTGCTCGAAAGGTGGGTGGCGGCCGGGGCCCCGACGGCGCGGCCGGAACCGGAGACGATTCCCCCGGGTCTGGGGATCACGCCGGAGGAACGGGAGTGGTGGGCGTTCCGGCCACTCTTCTCCCCGACCCTCCCGGCGGTATCCCGCCCCGAACTGGTCTCCCAGCCGATCGACGCTTTTCTTCTGGCCCGCCTGGAGCATGAGGGGCTTTCGTTCTCTCCGTCGGCCGATCGGGCGACCCTTATCCGGAGAGCCTCGTTCGATCTTCTCGGCCTCCCCCCGAGCGCCGAGGAGGTGGATGCCTTCGTCGCCGACCCCGACCCGGCAGCCTGGGAAAAACTCGTCGAACGGCTTCTCTCCTCACCACGGTATGGCGAACGTTGGGGCCGGCATTGGCTCGATGCAGCCGGCTACGCCGATTCCGCCGGCGCCACGCAGGATGATCCGCTCCGCCCCTACGCCTGGAAATTCCGCGATTGGGTCGTGCGCGCCCTCAACGCCGATATGCCACTGGACCGCTTTCTTCTCGAGCAACTCGCCGGCGACGAACTCGTTCCCCAGCCGCATTCGCAACTCCCGCCGGACGCGATCGACCGGCTCACCGCCACCGGATTCCTGCGGATGGCCGCCGACGGCACCACCGGCGGGGGCGACCCCGAGAGCCGCAACCGTGTCATCAGCGACACGCTGGCGATCGTCTCCACGTCGCTTCTGGGGCTCTCCGTCGGCTGCGCGCAGTGCCATGATCACCGTTACGACCCGATCCCGCAGTCGGACTACTACGCCCTGCGGGCCATCTTCGAACCAGCGCTCGATCCTCTGGCCTGGAAGGCCCCCAACGAACGGCTCGTGTCGCTGTTCACCGATGCCGACCGCGCACGCTCGGCCGAGATCGAGGCCGAAGCGGTGGCCGCCTCGAAGGAACTCGAGGAGAAGCAGGCCAAGGCGATCGCCGCCGCGCTCGAAAAGGAGCTCCTCAAACACCCCGAGGCACTGCGCGAACAGCTTGGTACCGCGGCTCGCACCCCCGAGCAGGGCCGAACACCCGAGCAACAGCAACTGCTCAAGGAACGGCCGAGCGTCAACATCTCCCCCGGCGTGCTCTATCAGTACGACCAGGCCGCTGCCGACGAGCTCAAGGCCTTGGGGGACTCGATCGCCGCGATCCGGGCAAGGAAGCCGGTGGAGGATTTTCTCCAGGTCCTGACCGAGCCTCCGGGCCATCTCCCGCAGACGCGGATTTTCCACCGCGGGGACCATCGTCAACCGAAGGGCGAGGTCGCCCCCGCCGATCTCGAGGTGACCGGCTCCGAAGGGGAGACCGGGCTCCCGAACGACGATTCCTCACTACCGACGAGCGGCCGCCGCCTCGCCTGGGCCCGCCGACTGACGTCCGGTCGCCATCCCCTCCTCGGTCGGGCGATCGTCAACCGTTTCTGGATGCACCACTTCGGTCGCGGTATCGTCGGCACTCCCGCTGATTTCGGTCGACTCGGTGAACGTCCCACCCACCCCGAGCTGCTCGACTGGCTGGCCGTTGACCTCGCCGATTCCGGCTGGAGCCTGAAGCGGTTTCACCGCATGGTCCTCCTCTCCACCGCGTGGCAACAGGCGTCGGCCCGGCGACCGGAACTCGACGCCATCGACGCCGACAACAGGCTCGTCGGCCGGATGCCGGTGCGGCGTCTGGAGGCCGAGGCGGTGCGTGACAGGATCCTCGCCGCGGCGGGAACTCTCGATCCAACGCCGTTCGGTCCGGCTGTCCCGGTCATCGCCGACGAGGCTGGGGAATTCGTCGTCAAGGACTCGCTGCCACGTCGGAGCCTCTGGCTCCAGCAACGTCGCAGCATGCCGGTGCAGTTCCTGGCCACTTTCGATGCCCCTTCGATGCAGACCAACTGTGACCGGCGCACCCACTCCACCGTCGCAGGACAGGCGCTGTTGCTGATGAACAGCGACTTTGTCCTCCGTCAGGCGCGGAGCATGGCCGACACAACCATTGCGGAAGCCGGGAGCCAGGCAGTTGCCGACGACGCCCCCCCGGCCGACGAGGCGATCGCGCTGGCATCGGCGGTGCATCGTGCTTGGCGACGGGCGTTCAACCGCGCTCCCGACGAGGAGGAGCAAGCGGCGTCGGCCACGTTCCTCACCGATGAACTGACGATCCTCCGGGGGGGGGCCCCGGAGATCGCGACGCCTGCCGAACGCAGGTCGCGAGCCATGGCCAACCTCTGCCAACAGCTTCTCTCGAGCAACGAGTTTCTCTATGTCGACTGAACAAAGCCCAGACTCCAGCGGCGACCGCGGCGATCGATATCCACGCCGGATTCCCGGCCAATCGCTCGGCCGTCGCGGCTTCCTTTCCCACACCGGCTTCGGCTTGGGTGCATTGGCTCTGGCCGACCTGCTGCGGCAGGAAGGGCTGCTGGCCAATCCGGCGAAGCCCCAGTTCGAGGCCCCCTTCAACGATCTGCAGGCCCGTGCCCCGCACTTCCCTCCCCGGGCCACCGCCATGATCTCGTTGTTCATGCATGGAGGTCCGGCCCACATGGACCTCACCGATCCCAAGCCCCAACTCCAGAAGCTCGACGGCATGGACTACGGTGGCGAGGTCGCCTACAGCTTCGTCAATCGAGCCAGCAAGCGGCTGCTGGGGAGCCCCTGGAAGTTCACGGCCTGTGGGCAGTCGGGCACCCAGATCAGCGAACTGCTCCCCAACCTCCAGCGGATTGCCGACGACATCTGCCTTGTGCGATCAATGCACACCGGCCACAACGGCCATGAGGTGTCGATCCGCTATTTCCACGGCGGCATTCCGGCGGTTCTCGGCCGGCCGACGCTCGGCAGTTGGCTCACCTACGCACTGGGGAGCGAGAGCCGCGACCTCCCCTCCTACATGGTGCTCGTCGATCCGGAGGGGCATCCGGTCGATGGTGTCACCAATTGGTCGAGCGGCTTCATGCCGCCGCTCTTCCAGGGGACGGCGCTGCGTGCCAAGGAACCGCGGATCCCAAATCTCGTTCCGCCTCCGTGGCTGGCAGGACCGCTCCAGAACAAGAACCTCGCCTTCCTCGACTCGCTCAACCGCCGCCACGGCCAGCGTCATCCCCGCGAGCCCGATCTCGACGCCCGGATCGCAAGCTATGAGCTGGCCGCGCGGATGCAGCTCTCGGCCACCGACGCGCTCGATATCTCCCAGGAGACGGCGGCCACGCACCGCCTGTACGGCCTCGACGACCCGGTGACCAAGGAATACGGCACGCGCTGCCTGATCGCGCGGCGGCTCGTGGAACGCGGCGTCCGGTTCGTGCAGCTCTTTCTCGGCGGCCAACCCTGGGACAATCACTCGAACATCCGCGAGGGGCTCCCCGCCATCTGCCGGCGGACCGACAAGCCGGCCGCGGCGCTCGTCCAGGATCTCAAGAGCCGCGGCATGCTCGACACCACGCTCGTCCATTGGGGAGGGGAGATCGGCCGCCTCCCAGTCACCGAGGGAGAGGGAAGCGGCTGTGGTCGCGACCACAATGGCCAGGGCTTCAGCATCTGGATGGCCGGGGGGGGCGTGAAACCGGGTATCGCGTTCGGCGAGACCGACGAGGTTGGCCATCGCGCCGTGACCGACGTGGTGACCCCGAACGACTGGCAGGCCACGGTGCTGCGGCTCTTCGGCCTCGACCACGAGAGGCTCGTCTACCGGCACGACGGCGTGGAGCAGCGTCTCACCGCCGGCCGCCCGGCCCGGATCGTCGACGGGATCCTCGCCTGAAACGTCATCCCGGCGGGTGAAGCAGGGCAAACGGGGGGATTCCTGGCGATCGCGAAGACCGGATCGGAAGCCGATCACCCCAGCCTGTCGATCCTTTGAGATGACAGGCCCCCGGTCCAGCCGGTCCCATGCGTTACCACCTTTGCAAGTCGCTCCCGCGCCCAAGCCCATGGCCTTGCCGTGGATGCCTGGCGGTACCGCTCGGTGTCGTCCTCACACTCGCCATCGCCCTGTTGACGCCCCCGAACAGCGCCCGCACCGAGGAGGTGTCAGGGAGGGACCTCGGCACCGACCGCGATGCGTTCACCCCCTCGACGAAGACGGTCGCGCCGGGAACGCTCCTCTCCGAGGGTTCGTACGTCTCCATCGACAACCGATTCGGTCCGACGACCAACAACGTCCCCGAATACCTGCTCCGCATCGGCGGGACCGACTGGCTCGAGTGGCGGTTGGGGGTGAACTACGCCGCCAGACCCCGCGGGAACGTCGTCACGAGTGTCGAGGTGGGAGAGGGGAGTATCGGCAGGTTCAATCTCTATGAGGCCGATATCCTCTACGGACTCAAGGCCGACGTCTCCGACCAGGACGGCCTCCTCCCGGAGAGTTGCTTCGTCATGGAGGCATGCACACCCACCAGCGGCGACCTGTGGGGCACCGTTCCGGTGGCCACGGCCGTGGCCGGATGGGAACTGCCGGGCGAATGGCGGCTCGACACCTCGCTCCGCTACTCCCATGCCGAGTGGGTGCGTGGGTGGTTCAGCCGGTGGGCACCGACGGTGATCCTCCGCGTTCCCGTCACTGAGCGGTGGGAAATCCATGCCGAGTGGTTCGAGACCTTCACCCACGGGCTGCCGATCGACACCACGCGTCCCTTCTTCAGCCCCGGCACCCACTATCTCCTCACCGAGAACCTCGAGGTGGGAATTCGCATCGGCTGGGGCCTCAACGACATCGCCGCCGGATTCTTTTCCGACACGGGCGTGGCGTGGCGTTACTGAAATCCCGCCGAACGCCGGTCTTCAGGCGTGGATCGCGCTGCCCGACACCGCCATCGCCGCTTCCTTGAGCGCCTCAGGCAGCGTGGGGTGGGCGTGGCAGACACGGGCGATGTCCTCCGAGGTCGCACCGAAAGCCATCGAGGCGGCGGCCTCCCCGATGATGTCGCCGGCAGCCGGACCGATGATGTGGATGCCGAGGACGCGATCGGTGGCGGCATCGGCGAGCACCTTCACCTTGCCGACGGTGTCGTTGATCGTCCGCGCCCGGCCATTGGCCCGGAAGGGAAACACACCCTTGCGGAACTGACGCCCCTCGGCGGCAAGCTGCTCCTCGGTCTTCCCCACAGCCGCGATCTCCGGATGGGTGAAGACGACGGCGGGGACAAGGTCGTAGTCGACATGGGCATGCCCAGTCTTCATCCCCTCGACGCAGGCGACGCCATCCTCCTCCGCCTTGTGGGCGAGCATCGGCCCGGGGATACAGTCACCGATGGCGTACACCCCGGCAGCCGAGGTGCGGAACAGGCCGTCGACCGGAATCGATCCACGTTTGTCGGTCTCGATGCCGACCGAGTCGAGACCGAGATCGGCGGTGGCCGGCCGCCTGCCCGTCGCCGCGAGGACCCGGTCGCAGTGGATCGGCTCAATCCCCTCGCACTCCACCACTGCCCCGCTCCCCCCCTTCGATGCCCGTGCCCCCTTCACCTTGGCACCGAGGCGGATGTCGAGCCCCTGCTTGCGGAATTGCGTGAGCGCCTCCGAGGCGATGTCGCCATCGATCCCGGCGAGGATCCGGTCGGCATACTCAAGCACGGTCACCTTGGCCCCGAGCCGCCTCCAGACGCTCCCCAGCTCAAGTCCGATGTAGCCGCCACCGATGACGACCAGATGCCCCGGAACAGCGTCGAACGAGAGCGCTTCGGTACTTGTGCCGACCACGGCACCGTCGACCTCGACGCCCGGCAGCACGATGCTCGAACTCCCGACGGCGAGGATGATCCGCTGCCCCTTGAGGATCGACTTCGTCCCGTCGAGTGCCGTCACCTCGACCTGCCCTGGTCCTGCCAAACGCCCGGTGCCACGGATCCGCGTCACCTTGTTCTTGCCGAGGAGCGCCTCGATCCCCTTGGCGAGGGTCGCGACCACATCCTCCTTGCGCTTCATCATGGCGGCCAGGTCGAGGGCCACCGAGCCGACCTGAACACCATGGTGCGACAGTTCGCTGCGGGCCTCTTCGTACTTGTGGCTCGATTCGAGAAGCGCCTTGGAAGGGATGCAGCCGACCCTCAGGCAGGTGCCTCCGAGCCGGTCCTCCCGCTCCACGACCGCGGCCTTGAAGCCGAGTTGCGCTGCCCGAATCGCTGCCACGTAGCCACCCGGGCCGCCACCGATCACCACCACATCGTGCTCAACCATGGGCCATGCCGCTCCTTTGTCTCATCCGGGATCGAACGGGGCCGGACTCCGGCATCCCGCCGTCCGTCGCGCCACCCCCCGGCATGCCCCCACTCCGCATCGCGGGGCACACCCGCGTCACCCTACCGGCCACGTCGGCCGGAACTGGAATTTCACACCTCGAGCATCAGCCGGCTCGGCTCCTCGATCGTGTCCTTGATCCGCTTCAGGAAGGTCACTGCCTCGCGTCCATCGACCAGGCGGTGATCGTAGGTGAGGGCGAGATACATCATGGGGCGGATCACCACCTGGCCATCGACGGCCATGGGCCTGTCGGTGATGGCGTGGAGGCCGAGGATGCCGCTCTGTGGGGGATTGATGATCGGCGTGCTCATCATCGATCCATACACGCCGCCGTTGGAGATCGTGAACGTCCCCCCCTGGAGCTCCTCGAGCTTGAGCTTGTTGTCGGCGGCGCGTTTGGCAAAGTCGGCGATGCCCAACTCGATCTGGGCAAATGACAACATCTCGGCGTTTCGCAGCACCGGCACCACGAGCCCCTTGCCACCACCGACGGCGATGCCGATGTCTGCGTAGTCGCGGTAGACGATGTGGGGATCACGGAATTCCGCATTCACCTGCGGCACGGCACGGAGCGCCTCGACCGCGGCCCGCACAAAAAACGACATGAACCCGAGCTTCACGCCGTAACGCTGCTGGAAGGCATCCTTGAATTTGTTGCGCATCGCCATGACGGAGCTCATGTCGACCTCGTTGAAGGTCGTGAGCAGGGCGGCCTGCTGCTGGGCCTCGACGAGCCGCTCGGCGATCCGACGGCGGATCGGGCTGATGAGGACAGGCCGCTCCTCCCGTCCGCCAGCCATCGGCACCTTCGCCAGCGCCGCGGCCACGACCGGAGCCGGCTTGCTGACCGGTGGCAACGCAGCCGCCGACACCGCCTGGACGGCATCGGACTTCGTCACCCGCCCCCCAGGACCGGTTCCGGCTGCCGCCGATGCCGGGACGCCCGCCTCGCCGAGCACGCGCGCTGCCGCCGGCATCACACGAGGCTGGTCCGCGGGCGCCATCTGCACCGAGCCGATGTCGACCCGTCCGCCGGTCCGCTTCACATTCACCACCGGCTGTGCCGGCGACACGTCGGGCACAGGGGCTGGTGCCGGTGCAGCGGCCCCCGACCCTGCCGGCTCGAGGTAACCGATCACCTCGCCGACCCGTGCCTTCTCTCCGGCACCCTTGAGGATTTTTGTCACCGTCCCCGCCGCCGGTGCAGGGAGTTCGACCGTCGCCTTGTCGCTTTCGATCTCGACAATCGCATCGTCCATCGCCACCCCCTCCCCTTCGCGCTTCTTCCAGGTGCCGATCTGGACCTCGGTGATCGA
>CANGIH010000040.1 GCA_947453875.1 Planctomycetaceae bacterium
CGGGTTGGTGATCTCGATCGTCGTGCCGTCGGACTTGAGGATCTGGTAGGTGACGTTCGGCGCCGTCTGGACGAGGTCGAGATCGTCCTCCTTCTCGAGCCGCTGCTGGATGATCTCCATGTGGAGGAGGCCGAGGAACCCACAGCGGAATCCGAAGCCGAGTGCCTCGCTCGACTCCGGGGAAAACTCGAACGACGGATCGTTGATCACCAGCTTTTCGAGGGAGTCGCGAAGCTCCTCGAAGTTCTCCCCCTCGGAGGGATAGAGGCCGCAGTAGACCATCCGCTGCGGCGGCTTGTAGCCCGGCATCGCCTTGGCGCCGTCGTCGCCCGGGATCGTCACCGTGTCGCCGATGTGGACCTGCTTGACGTCCTTGATGTTGCAGACGAGGTAGCCCACCTGACCGGCGGCGAGCTCGTCGCAGGCGCGGCGCTGCGGCACGAATTGACCGAGCTCGAGCACCTCGTGGGTCGAGGCGGTCTCGAGGAAGCGGATCTTCTGTCCCTTCTTGATCGTGCCGTCGATGATCCGGACATAGGTGATGGCGCCACGGTAGCTGTCGTAGTGGCTGTCGAAGATCATCGCGCGCAGGACCGCGGCGGGATCCCCCGTCGGCGGCGGGACCCGCTCGACGATCGCCCCGAGCAGTTCCTCGATGCCGATGCCCGCCTTGGCACTCGCCTTGATGACCTCGGTCGGGTCGATCGCCAGGCTCTGCTCCATCTCGGCGAGCACGTCATCGACGCGGGCGTGGACCAGATCGACCTTGTTGATCACCGGCACGATCGCCAGATTCTGGTTGATCGCGGCGTAGGCATTGGCCACCGTCTGCGCCTCGACCCCCTGGAAGGCATCGACGAGGAGCACCGCCCCCTCGCAGCAGGCCAGACTCCGCGACACCTCGTAGTGAAAATCGACGTGGCCGGGAGTGTCGATGAGGTTGAGCTCGTAGAGCTCCCCCTTGTGGCGGTACTCCATGCGGACGGCGCGGGCCTTGATCGTGATCCCCCGCTGCCGCTCGAGCTCCATGTCGTCGAGCATCTGCTCCTTGAGCTGCCGCTTCTCGACCGTGCCGGTCCATTCGAGGAGCCGGTCGGCCAGGGTGCTCTTGCCGTGGTCGATGTGGGCGATGATCGAGAAGTTGCGGATGTGCTTGCAGTCGATGGGCATGGGGGAATTGTAGCCGGGGGGATCGTCAGGCGTCGGTGGGATGGAGGCGGCGGTGTTCGGCGCGGGCCATGCCGGCGCTGCCGACATAGCCGGCATCGCCGCCGAGGGTGGCAAAATCGATCGGCGTCCGCTCGGCGAGGAGCTTGAAGGCCCGGCTCTGGACCTCGGATCGGATCCGCCCCAGGAAGGCTTTGCCGACCGGATCCCCCTCGCCGCCGAACGTCATGGCGCCGCCGAGGAGGAGGATCGCCGGATCGAGGGTATGGAGGAGGGTGGTGATGCCGATGCCGAGCCAGCGGGCGACCTCGTCGACAAGCGTGCCTGCCGGCTGATCTCCCCCCTTGGCGAGCGCCCAGACCAGTTCCGGCGTCAGTTCCTCCCCACCGGCCACGGCCCCGGCCAGCGCCGGGGCACGACCGGAGTCGATCGCTTCGCGGGCCATCGCCACCAGCGACTTGGCGCTGGCATAGGCCTCGAGGTGGCCCGGCTGGCCGCAGGGGCATTTCCGCGCCGTCGGCGCTGGATCAACGATGATGTGGCCACACTCGGAAGCGTGGCTGTTGGCACCGTCAAGGGTCGTTTCCCCGATCACGATCGAGCCGCCGACACCTGTGCCGAGGGTGAGGAGGACCAGGCTTTCGAGCCGCTTTCCGGCCCCGATCCAATGCTCGCCGAAGCCGGCGGCGGTGGCATCGTTGGCGAATGTCACCGGCAGCCCGGCATGGTGGGAGACCCGGTCGCGGACGTTGAAGCCATCAAAACCGGGGAAGTTACCGGCCCGGATGATGAAGCCGGCCTTCAGGTCCTGCGGGCCCGGCGTGCCGAGGCCCGCACGCGGAATGGCGCTCATCGCCACGCCGGCAAGCGCTGCCACCGTATGCACGGCCTCCCCCATCCGCCGGCAGACATCCTCCGGCCCCTGTTCGACGAGCGTCTTCTCGGTATGGAAGGCGACGGTGCGGCCGTCATCATCGACGAGGCCAACTTTGATGTTCGTGCCGCCGAGATCGACGCCGGCCCAGAACGGGGCGCGGGCCTGGGCGAGCGGGAGCCAGTGGGAGCGGTCTTTCATGGTTTGGCAGGTGGGATGGCTGGGCTGGGGATGGTGCCGGGAGGGAAAGGGGATGCCGGTGCCAGGCTCATTTGCCCGCCGGCAGGGCGATCTCCTCGTCACGCCCGGCGGCGTCGATCGCGCCGTCGGCGGCCTCTTTCGCGGCATCGGCCGAAGCCTTGGCCGCCGCGGCCTCGGCCACACCGCGCTCGGCAGGGGTGGCCGTGACGCCAGCCGCCGCCGGTGGTGCAAGCTCGATCCGCTCCACCTCGACGATGTCCTTCTCCGGGCCCCGGCTCGGCGAGGAGCAGCCGGCCGATGGGAGGGAGCAGAACGTGGCGCCGATGACGAAAGCCGGCAGGACATGAAGGCGCATGGGCCGGACCCCGGGGCGGGAAGGGAGCGGGCGGCGAAAACGCCCGTGGAGGGATGGGACAGTCTATCGACCCGCAGGGTCCGACGCAGTACCGAAGCGGTCAGCAGTCGAGGAGCGCCGCGGTGGCGAGCCATTCGAGCTCCCCGGGCTGGCCGATGCCGTCATCGAGGCGGATCGAGGCGACGGCCCCCTTGGCCATCCGGATCGAGGCGCCGCCGTCGCCGATCGTGAGGGCGGCGAGCCTGCCGACGCACGGGGCATGGCCGACCCAGGCCACCCGGGCGGCGTCCTGCTGGATCGTCCATTCGGTGAGCGCCCGCCAATCGGAGCCGGGCGCCAACCCATCAACGACGATGATCCGCGGCGTCTGCTCCAGTTCCGCCGCAAGGATCTCCGCGGTCTCGCGGCAGCGCACCAGCGGACTGGTGGCGATGAGATCGAACCCCATCCCCACTTTCTCCAGGCGGCGGACAACCTTTTCGAAACGTTTGCGACCGGCCTTCGTCAGGGCGCGGTGGAAGTCATCGACCCCCGGGCCCGGGTCCTCCGCCCAGGCGTGGCGGATGATGGTGAGGTGGGTCGTGAGCGTGGGCATGGGATCGCCTGTGGAAGGCCGGCTCGGGAACTCTGAGCGATTGTCGGCCCGCGGCCCCGCCGGGGCAAGCTCAGGCCCGCCGCCAGAGCATCCCGGCGGGGATTCCTTCCGCGCAGACCGCGCGGTCGGCTTCCTCCCGCCAGCGGCGGGCATCGACCGGATACCCGGCCGTGGGTTGGAGGCCCGGGCACCGCTCCCCCCAATGATCGTTGAAAGCCGCCATCGACAGCTCGCGGACATACTTCGCCGTCATGCTCGCAAGCGCCACTGGGACGCGTGATTCACCACCGACCGCGAATTCGATCTGGAGGCGGTTGGCGGGAATCGCGTAGCGGCTCCGCGCGGGGGTCTCCTCGAGCGTCTGCACGAGCGCCGCGCCGAAGTGGCGGCCGACGAGTGGGGCGTAGGCCTTCCGTCCGCCGTGGCGATCGCACCATACCGCGGCCTGCTCGTCGGGGGCGAGGTCGCGGAGGGCGGCGGCGAGGTCGAGCGTGGTCCGGGAAAGGATGTCCGACTTGTTGAGGCCCGCTTCGAGCAGCGCATTGAACGGCCCAGGATGGACCACGCGGCAGGCGACGGCGACGAGCTCCATGTCATGACGCGGAAGGACCAGCGCGACCGCCTCCGCGAGGCGGGCGATCTCGGCGGCTGTGGCGCCGCGCGGAAGCTTCATGGCGAGGAACCGGGGCCACTCCGGCGGCGCGCCCGTCTCTCCAAGGCCGACATCGAGGCCGAGGCGCGCCGCGAGCGCCGCGCCGTCGCCGGGGGATTGGGTGAGTGTCGCCAGCACGCCGCGCTCGAGCGCCGCAAGCCCACCCCCCGGCTTGTACATCTGCTTGGAATCGGCCCACGGCAGACCGGTGAGCTTGGCCGACCTGCCCACGTCAGCAGCCACGGTCCCGAGGTGCGCCTCAGGGCACGACGCCGCCGGCACCCGCCAGGCGGTCGCGGCGACGACGAGTGGCCCGAGGTTCGGCCCGTAGCCAGCCTCGTCGGTGCCGATGACGAGCGTCATGCCGGGGCCACGCTTCCTGTCGGCAGGGCGCCTGCAGGAAACTGCCGGCAGTATTCGTAGACGGCGATCGCGGTCGACGTGGCGGCATTGAGGCTGTGCGGCAAGCCCGCCATCGGAATCTCGGCGACACGATCGAGCCGGGCGAGGATCTCCTCCTCGAGACCGAGCCGTTCATTGCCGATCACGAGCACCGTGCGCGACACGAAGGGGAAGGTGAAGAGCGTCTCCGAGCCGGTCGTCTGCTCGAGGCCGACAAGCTGCCAGCCTTCCCCCTTGAGCCGGTCGAGGACGGGGCCGAGGCTGCGGTGGACATCGAGCTCGACCGAATCGGCCCCGTCGCGGGCGATCTTGTCGTCGAGCCGCGCGGCGCCGCAGGCGATCACCCGGCGGATGCCGAAGCAGCCACAGGTGCGTACGATGTGGGAGAGATTGATGTGGCTCCGCAGCGGCGCGCAGGCCACGACGAGCTCCCGCGGCACCGCGAAGGTGTCGGGGGGCTTGTGGCGGAGATGGACAAACCGGGAGGTCGACATGATCGCGGCGCAGGGGGCATGGGCAGAGTGGAACGGAGGGGGATTGTCGCGGCTCGCGGCTGCCATGGGAACCGTGTCATGCGCGGTGGCCCTGATGCTGGCCTGCGCGTCGGTCGCACCCGCCCGGGAGCCGGGGCCGGCGACCGTCCGCCTGGTCGATCTGGCCGGCCTCGAGGCAGAGATCGCCAGCCATCCCGGGAAGGTGGTGATCGTCGATTGCTGGAGCACCTCCTGCCCGCCGTGCGTCAAGGAATTCCCGCGGCTTGTCGCCCTTCAGGAAGCCCACGGCGACAAGGTGGCCTGCATCTCGATCTCGCTCGACTACGAAGGGATCGATGCCCCGGAGGATCTCCTCCCGCCGGTGCAGAAGTTCCTCGACAAGGTCGGGGCTGGCGCGATCGTGAATCTCCTCTGCACGGAGGAGGCCGATGTGGTCTACACGAAGCTCGATCTCGTGAGCGTACCGGCGGTCTATGTCCACGGGGCCGACGGGAAGCTCGTGCAGCGGTTCGACGAGGACGACGCCACCAAACGGCTCAAGCGTCCCTTTACCTACGAGGATGTCGGTGCGGTGGTCGAGCGACTGCTGGGGAAGTGACCGCGATCGCGGTCACGCCGCATTTTCCGCCGGTCGCGGGGGGCGCATCCAGCGATGCGGCGCCGCCCGGGGTTTGCTAGTCTCCAGGGATCGAGTCCGTCCCGTTCGGAGCCCGCTGCATGTCCGTCGACAAGAACCGGCCTTCGTCCCCACCGGCCTTCGAGCCCCCCGCGGTGCCTGCTGCCGCGAAGCTCCGTACGCGTGACGTGGTGGTCAGTCCGCTGGCCTTCGGCCGGGAGACGATCGAGTCGATCGTCGTCGCCTTCACCCTCGCCCTGCTCTTCCGGTCGTTCGAGGCGGAGGCGTTCGTCATCCCCACCGGATCGATGGCCCCGGCGCTGATGGGGCGCCACAAGGATCTCGCCTGCGAGTCGTGTGGCCGCGACTACCGCGTCGGTTGCAGTGCCGAGGAGGATGATCAGTCGCAGAGCTTCCGTGAGCAGCTCGCACAGAAGACCGAGGAACTCGACCAGGCCAGGGGCGTCGCCAACGACCAGCGGGCGCCGGCCGCCGCCCGCGAGCAGGCCCGGCGGAAGGTGGAGGCGCTGGAGTCGCCGCACGGCCAACTCGCGCAGATCCGCTCGCGCCTCGAGGGGAAGCTCGTCGCCGCCTCCCGCTGCCCCAACTGCGGCCATGTCATGGACCTCCTCGCCGGGACGCCGCGTGGGGCCGAATACGACCCGCGGTATCCGTCGTTCAATGGCGACAGGATCCTCGTCAGCAAGTTCGCCTACGATTTCACCGAGCCGAAACGCTTCGACGTCGTCGTCTTCCGCTATCCCGAGGATGCCAAGACCAACTACATCAAACGCCTCATCGGCCTGCCGGGAGAGACGGTGTCGATCGCCGGTGGCGACATCTGGACCAGCCGCGATGGAAGCGAGCCGGTGATCGCGCGGAAGCCCGCCGGAAAGCTCCGGGCGATGCTCCAGTGCGTGCACGATTCGCGTTACGAATCGGCTGAACTGGCGAAGGCGGGCTGGCCGCTCCGTTGGGCCGAATGGGGGGGCGGCGCCGGGGCGGCCTGGACCAGCGACGATGGTGGGAGGTCGTATGCGGTCGATGCCAGCGGCGAGGGAACGGCCTCCCTCCGCTATCGACACTTCATGCCTTCTCCGGACGACTGGGATGCCGTCGATGGGGGGGTGAAGGTGGCGGAGGGGGATGCCGCACCGCAACTCATCGACGACTTCCAGCCCTACAACGCCATGGCCACCCGCTCCCACTGGGTGGGCGATCTGGCCGTGGAGGCCCGCCTGGAAAATCGTGGTGATGCGGGAAGCGTGACGCTCGACCTCGTCGAGGGGGGGCGTCGTCATGCCGCCCGGATCGACCTGGCCAGCGGCGCCGTCGAGATCACCAGCCCCATGCTCGAGGGGCCGGCGCCGCGGGCGACGACGAAGCTCCGTGGCCGGGGAGCCTGGACGCTCCTCTTCGCCAACGTCGACGACGAACTCTCCCTGTTCATCGATGGCCGGGCCGTGTCGTTCGACCGGCCCACGGCCTGGGCCACGCCGATCGGCGCGGCGAGTGTCGCCCGGCCTGTGAAGGACCTGCCGCAGCCCGGCTCCGACGCCCCGCTCGATCTCGCCCCCGTCGGGCTGGCCGTCGAAGGGGGGAGCATCCGCGTGGCCGACCTCCGGGTGCTCCGCGACATCTACTACATCGGCGCCCATGACATCAGCGCCGTCGGCGGCATGATCGAGAAGCCCCGTCTCGACTTCCCACTCGAGGCCGACCAGTTCTTCGTCCTCGGCGACAACTCGGCGGCGAGCAAGGACAGCCGGCTGTGGCTCGAGGGGCACCATGTCGACCGCAACCTCCTGGTGGGCAAGGCGCTGACGATCTTCTGGCCCCATGCCTGGTACCCGAAATGGGCCATTCCCCTCCGCTTCCGCATGCGGGGCAACCCGGTCGAGCTGCGATTGCCCTCGTGGCCGAACTTCGGCAGGATGGGGCCGGTACGCTAGTTGTCCACTCGAGACACCCCCGGAAAAGCCGAGGTTTCCCGGAGGTGTCAGCCGCCGCATCGAGCGGCGGGATCGATTCGTCCGCCGCTTGCCAATTGTCCGGCCCCTGCGCCGGCCGGCCCCGCTCATGGAGGAGCCCGATGCCGCTGCTCGAGGTCGCAGGACTGGTGAAGAACTACGGCCGCCGCCGGGTGGTGGACGGGGTCGACTTCCATGTCGATGCGGGCGAGATCGTCGGCCTGCTCGGCCCCAACGGTGCCGGCAAGACGACGAGCTTCCGCATGACCTGCGGGATGGTGATCCCCGACGCGGGGCGCGTGCTCCTCGACGACGAGGAGATCACCCACTGGCCGATGTTCAAACGCGCCCGTGACGGCGGGATGGGGTATCTCGCCCAGGAGCAGAGCGTCTTCCGCAAGCTCTCCACCGAGCAGAATCTGCTCGCGATCATGGAGCTGGTGGGGATGAATCGCAAGGAGCGCCGCGAGCGCTGCGAGCAGCTCCTCGAGCAGTTCTCGATCCAGCACATCCGCAAGTCGCGGGCAGGGGCGCTGTCCGGCGGCGAAAAGCGGCGGCTCGAGATCGCCCGCTGCCTCGTCACCAACCCACGGATCATCCTCCTCGACGAACCGTTCACCGGCATCGATCCGGTCACGATCCACTCGATCCAGAAGATCATCGTCAAGCTCCGTGACGACGGGATCTCGATCCTCATCACCGATCACCGCGAACGCGAGACGCTCGCGATCACCGACCGCAGCTACGTGATCCGCGCCGGCAAGGTTCTCTGCCACGGCACCGCCGACGAGGTGCTCAACAATCCCGACGCGAAGAAGTATTACTTCGGCGAGACGCCGGTCACCTCCGCGCCTCCCATCGGCCCCTCGGGGCAGAGCCTGGCACCCGCGGCCCAAGTCCCCCCGGGCGACCGCGCGGCCTGAAGAAGCCCCGGCGGCTGTCAGTCGTTCCCCTCCCAGACACGCATCGTGTCGGGCGAGCCCTGCGCGCGGACGCCGTTGTCGCCGAGGATCGTCTCCACCGCCGCCTCGGCCGCAACCCTTGGCAGCACCAGCGGCATCGCCGCCGTGCCCACGAACTCGATCGTCACGAACTCCTCCTCCGCATCGCGGAGCAGTTTCACGAGGCCGAGGAGGTTTTCCACCTTCCGGCCGTTGATCGTGGCCACCACCCCGCCGGTCGGATTGCCGTACCCGCGCGAGAGGGGGTGGGGAAAGAGGGGCGCGCAGACGACGACGAGCTCCTCGCCGGGGAAGGCCGGCGCGTCGAGCAGTCGCGTGATGAGCGGATTGCCCCGGGCCGCGAGGAGTGCAGCGATCTCGCCCGACGACTGTCCCCCGCGGGCGTACTGGTTGGTGGCGGCGGAGAAGGCGACCGGTCCGTAGATGAAATAGCGAGGATAGTCGCCGATGAGCGTCGGCATGACCATCGGCACGACGCGCGTGGTGGGGACTTCGAGACGCTTCTCGACGCCGTCGCGGATCACCGTCACCGGCACACGGTCGTTCTCCGTCGTCCGTTGCACGAGGTAGAGGCACGAGAGCCGTGGCATGCCCGGCAGCGACACCATCCCTTGATTGTCGACGCGCTCGCCCCCGATGTGCGTGATCACGTCCCATTTCTCCAGACGGCTGTCGGGATCGTCGCCGAAGGGGGAGTCGACGAGCACTCCCGTGGTCTCCTTCGATAGGCCTCGCGACGCCCGCAGCGCCGGGTTCTCGAGATTCCAGGCTGTGATCGGCAGGCGCGGCTTGCCGTCGCAGGCGCCGTCGGCTGCATCCTCGAGGAACAGTTCGATCTCCTCGGTGGGGATGATGTAGCCGATGTTCTGCGCGTTGCGGAGATGGCTGAAGACGAGGCCCACCAGCCGATCCCCGCCGACCGCCGGTCCGCCGCTGTTGCCCGGGTTGATCGCCGCGTCGACCTGAATGCGAAGGGCTGGAGCGTCGAAGCGGCTGTCGACGAAGTCGATCCGTGACACGATCCCCTTGGTGATGGAGAGATTCGTGCCGCCGGTGGGGTAGCCGTAGGCGAGGATCGTGTCCTTGATGCCGGGAAGTTCGCGCGAGCGCGGCAGCGGCTCGCGCCCCTCGAACAGGCTCTCGTCGTCGACCTCGAGGAGGGCCAGATCGATCCCCGTGCCGAGGGCGACGACCTTCGCCCCGACCTTCGTGCCGGTGCCGTGGGCCTGCACCTGGACCTCGCCGGCGTAGGCGACGACATGGGCATTGGTGAGGATGCGCTTCCCCTCGATGATGATCCCGGTGCCGGTGACCTCGGCGGGGGGCTGCTTCGTCCAGGGGCGGGGAAGGTCGGGCGCGCGGACGGTGGCGAAGACCTGCACCACCGAGTTTTCCACGCGCGCCTGGAGGGCGGCATCGCCCGGGGCGTCGTCGGCGGCAGGCGTGGTGGGGGGAGCGACGGGAGTCGCCGTGGCATCCGTTTGCTGCACGGCAGCGGGCGCCGGCTCGTCGGCACGGGAGATGGTCGCGGCGATGGGGGCGAAGGCGATGGCCACCGACAGGGGGAGCCGTCGCAGAAAGCGGCGTGTGGTATTCATGGATGAATTGGACCGCGGTGCGGCCACCGCTGCCAGAGGGGAATCGGTGTGGCGCGGGGGTCGAACGGTGCCGATCCCACCGCCGAGAGCGGATCCGGACTCGATGTCGGTCGCTCGGCCGCCGGCGCCCAAGTGATACGATTTGACTCGCTCCTGGCCGCACCGCTCCCCCTTCCCGGGCACGCACCATGCTCTTCCCCGCCGAACCGTTTTCCGCGAGCCGGTCGCGGCGACGCTTCCTCGTCACGTCATCGCTTGCCGCCGCTGCCGTCTGGTCGATGCGGGCGGAGGGGCGGGTGCTTCGGGCACCGTCCTTCGCAGCCGATCCCTTCGCCCTCGGTGTCGCCAGCGGCGAGCCCACGTCCGACGGGGTCGTCCTCTGGACGCGTCTGGCTCCCAGCCCGCTCGAGCCGGGCGGCGGGATGCCGCAGGAGGCGGTCGAGGTGACCTGGGAGGTGGCCGACGACGAGGCCTTCACGCAGGGGGTGCGGCGCGGAAGTGTCACCGCCACCCCCGACTGGGCCCATGCGGTGCATGTCGAGGTGGCCGGGCTGGACTCCGCGCGGTGGTACTTCTATCGCTTCGCTTGCGGCGCCGCGACCAGCCCCACGGGACGGACGCGGACGGCGCCCGATCCTGCTGCCATGCCCGACCGGCTGATGCTCGCCTTCGCCTCCTGCCAGAACTGGGAGGAGGGCCTCTACACCGCCTACGGTCAGATGGCCCGCGACAGCCTCGATCTCATCCTCCATCTCGGCGACTACATCTACGAATACCCGGCGCGGGAGATGAAAGTCCGCCGCCATGACGGCAGTCCCACCGACTCACTGGCCGGTTTCCGTACCCGGCATGCGCTCTACAAGACCGATCCGCTCCTCCAAGCCGCCCATGCTGTCTGTCCGTGGCTGGTCACCTGGGATGACCACGAGGTGGAGGACAACTACGCCGCCACCATTCCCAACCCGGCCGACGCCACCCCCGAGATGCTGCTCGAGCGGCGGAGCTGGGCCTACCGCGCTTACTGGGAGCACATGCCGCTCCGCGCGGCGAATCTCCCCGACGGGCCTCACATGACGCTCTACCG
>CANGIH010000041.1 GCA_947453875.1 Planctomycetaceae bacterium
CCGGGTGAATTTGCCCAGGCCTACGTGATCGCCCACGAGATCGGCCACCACGTCCAAAACCAGCTCGGCATCAGCAACAAGGTGCAGGCGATGCGGAACCGGCTTTCGGAGCGCGACTACAACAAGCTCTCGGTGCGGATGGAACTTCAGGCCGACTTTCTCGCAGGTGTCTGGGCCCACCACGTCGCCCGCTACGGTGGAATCATCGACGAACAGGACATCCTTGATGCCGTCAACGCCGCCGCCGCGATTGGTGACGATAAGATTCAAAAGCAGGCTCAGGGCTATGTCGTTCCGGACGCCTTCACGCATGGCACGAGTCAGCAGCGGCAGCGCTGGTTTCTCTACGGCCTGAAAACCGGTGACCCTCGTCTCATGGATCGGGCGTTCGAGGTCGACGAACCGTGATGGTGCCGCGGGGCCTGGGCCGGTAACAGCAGCGGATCCATCAGCATGAACATCCTGCTCACCGGTGCCACCGGGTACGTGGGCAGTTGCCTGCTTGGCGAACTGTGTCGCCGTGGCCACACGGTGCGCTGTCTCGCCCGCAATCCTGCCAAGATGGCGGGAATCATCGACCGCCTCCAGGGGAGCGGGGCAGAGGAAGCCTTCGGGCCCTTCCCTGGGCAGGTCGAGGTGGTCGTGGGGGACGCATCCTCGAGCGATGTCCTCGCCCGGGCATGCGAGGGGATCGAGATCGCCTACTGGCTTGTCCACTCGATGGACCGGGGCGTCGATTTCGAACGCGCCGATCGGCTCGCCGCCGAGCATTTCGCCGCCGCAGCCCGAGCTGCCGGCGTGAGGCGAGTGGTCTATCTCGGTGGCCTCGGGACCGACGACGACAGTCTCTCGGCGCATCTGCGCAGCCGTCACGAGGTGGGGGCGCTCCTCCGTGCAGCAGGCCTCGACGTCGTCGAGTTTAGGGCCTCGATTGTGATCGGGGCGGGAAGTTTTTCCTTCGACCTCGTCCGTTCGCTCGTCGAACGTCTGCCGGTGATGATCTGTCCGGCCTGGCTTTCGACGCCGACGCAGCCGATCGCGATCGACGATGTCGTCGCCTATCTCGCGGATGCCGTCGACCTGCCTCCCGGGCCTCCACGGATGTACGAGATCGGCGGTCCAGATCGGGTGTCCTACGGCGAGATCATGCGCGAATATGCCCGGCAACGTCGACTGCGCAGGCTGCTCATCCCCGTGCCCGTACTCACGCCCCGGCTTTCGAGCCTGTGGCTCGCCCTGGTCACGCCGCGCTATTCGAAGATGGGGCGCAAGCTCATCGACGGCTTGAAGAACCCGACGGTCGTCAACGACACTGCGGCCCTCCGCGACTTTGCCATTCGCCCCCGGTCGCTCGCCGTGGCGGTGGAGGCCGCGAAGATCAACGAGGACACCTTCTTCGAGGGGCGTCGCTGGGCCGACATCGCCGATGCCGAGGAGCTGCCGCGCCGCTACGGCGGGCGGTTTGAGGGGCCGCGGCTGGTCGATCATCGCCATGCCACCATCAACACCTCACCAGAGCGGGCCTTTGCCGCCATCGAACGGATCGGCGGGGCGCACGGCTGGTATGGCCACGACTGGCTGTGGCAACTCCGCGGCTGGATGGATCGTGCCATCGGCGGGCCGGGAATGGCCCGGGGGCGACGTGATCCCGATCGGCTGGCCGGCGGCGACGTGCTCGACTGCTGGCGCGTCGAGGTCTGTGATCCGCCCCGGCGTCTCCGCCTCGCTGCGGAGATGAAGTTGCCTGGCCGTGGGTGGCTCGAATTCGAGATTGTGCCCCGCGATCCCCTGCCCCAAGAAGGGGGGCGTGTGACGATCCACCAGACCGCGGTATTCGATCCTCATGGCTTGGGAGGACTCGCCTACTGGTATGCGATCTGGCCCCTCCACGAGTTCGTGTTCGCAGGTATGCTTGCCGGAATCTGTGGGCATGCCACGGCGGAACGAACGGAGGGACAATGACGAGCCATCCAGTCGCCTCATGCTTCGGAGGGGGGGCACTCCGCCAGCGCAGCGCAAACTCCTGGGCCCGCCCTTGACAACCGGGTGAAACCGCACCATTTTCGGGAGATCCGGAACGGCGAAGTCCCGCTCCACGTGAGCGACGTGGCAGCGCGTCTGGGCGGGGAAAGTCGACCGAGTCCATGCCTTCAACGCTCATCCTATCGACCGCGGCTGCCGTCCGGGCATGGGGGCGGTCGCTGAAGCCGACGCGGGAGTCGATTGTCACGGCGGCCGGCCTGACGCTCGTCTTCGGGGCAACCTATCTGGCTGCCTTCTTCTTCCGCAGCGAATTGCTTCTCCGGGCGTCCGACGCCGAGATGATCCTCCGGACGATCCGCTGGGTCGTGCTGGTGAAACTCCTGCTGTTCTACCTGCGGGGTATCTGCCACCGCCCCCTGCGGACGCTGCGATTCGAGGATCTGAGTCTTCTCGTTCGCACCACGACCACCGCCCTGCTCGTGTTCGTCGCCGCCAATTTTTATTGTCCCCAGCTGATACCGGACTGGATCCAGATCCCCCGGACCGTGCTCCTTCTCGACTGGGCCTTCACGCTCCTGGCGGTGGGGGGGGTGCAGGCGGCGGCGAGAAGCGTCTATGAGGAAATCCTGCCGGCGAATCCTGTCGGGAACCAACGCAGCGCGCTGGTGATCGATGCCTCTCCGGCGGGGCGGGCGATCGCGTCGTCGCTGGCGACATCAAGCTCCGGCTTCTTTGTTTCGGGACTGCTCGACGACGACGTCGGGAATGCCGTGGATCAAGGCGATGGGTTTCGGATCATCGGGGCGATCGACCATGCCGCGGTCTGCGCTGGCCGGTTGCGGGTGTCCGACATCGTCGTACGGCAGGGAAGCGTCTATGGAGCCCGGCTCCGGCGGCTCGCCGAGTCCTGTCACGAGGCTGGCTTGCGGGTCTGGATCGCCGACCTGCCGTCGCGCCCCGCCGCCGGGATCGGAGAGGCAGGGAATCGATCGCCTGCACGACCACACGTCCGCTCCCTGGAACTGCGCGACTTGATCAGCCATCCCGAAACGCAGTTGGAGGGTTTTGAGAGCAGGATGCAATCATGGATCGGCGGGGAGACGATCCTGGTCACTGGCGCGGGGGGATCGATTGGTGCGGAGATCTGCCGACAATTGGTGCCCCTCAGGCCAGCCAGAATCCTCCTCCTCGACCGTTCGGAACTCGCGCTGTTCGAGATCCACGCCGAACTGGCGGATGGGGATCGGATCGAGGGCGGCGGCACCGTGGTCGTGCCGATCCTGGCCGACATCACCAATGCGGACCGCATTGGGCAGGTCTTTCGCGAGCACAAACCCGGGATCGTCATCCACGCGGCGGCATACAAGCATGTGCCGATGCTGGAATCGCATCCAGCCGACGCGATCGGGAACAACGTCGTCGCCACCGCGTCGCTTGCGGAGATCGCCCAAACGCACGGGACGAGGTCGTTCATCGCCCTGTCGACCGACAAAGCGGTTCACCCGAATTGCGTGATGGGCGCCACCAAGCTCGTCGCGGAACGGATTCTCCAGTCCCTCGGAGAGACATCGGCGACCCGATTCGTCGTCGTCCGTTTCGGCAATGTCCTCGGGTCGAGCGGAAGTGCCGTGGGGATCTTCCGACGGCAACTGTCGCAAAGGCGCGCCGTCACGGTCACCGATCCTGGTGCCAGTCGCTTTTTTCTGACCGGGGCCGAGGCCGCCAGGCTCGTGCTGTTTGCCGGAGCCGTCTCCGAGACCGGAGGAACGTTTGTGCTCGACATGGGCGACCCGCTGCCGGTCGTTGAGATCGTCGAGAGCCTGGCGTTCGTCATGCACATCCCCCAGGACTCCTTCACGATCCGCTTCACAGGACTCAGGCCTGGGGAAAAGTTGACGGAGGAACTGTTTTTCGAGGATGAGATCCGCAGCCGCGTGACCGGGGCCCCCGTCTTCAGGGTGCAGCGGCCCTCGATCCCCTCCGAACGGATCCATCGTTGGCTCGGGGAATTGCAGATCGCTGCCGCCGGCGGATCGCGTGAATCGGCCCGCGAGACTCTCATGAAGATCGTGGCCGGCGACTGTGCAGCGGTGTCCGTGAAGGTTGCCGACGACCGACAGACCACCAATCCCGGGGCGGCACTCTCGTGAACGAAGCGACCAATCCCAGGCTGTTCCCCACGCTCGACTCGATCGAGTCGATTCTCTGGCCAGGGGGAGCCCTTCTCGTTTTCTTCGTCACGGCGGTGCTCGTCGACACCATGATCCTGCTGGCGATGCGCTGGCGACTCCTCGACCTGCCGAATATCCGCAGCGCCCACTCGCTTCCCACCGCACGCGGGGGGGGCACTCCGATGGTGCTGACCTGCTGCCTGGCCTCGCTGTCGGTGGGATTTCGTTGGCCCTCGCTCGCTTTCGGCGTGGTGCTCGGGATCGTGCTGCCGAGCCTCGCGATCGCGGTGGTGGGATTCCTCGACGATCTCAAGCCTCTGCGGGCGAGCCTCCGGCTTCTCGTGCAGATCGCCGTGGCGGTGGCGGTCGTTCTCGTGCTTGGGCCGCTCCGTTCGGTGAGCCTCCCGGGATTCGGGCCGATCGGGTTCGGATGGCTGGCGTGGCCGCTTTCGATCGTGTGGATCGTCGGCCTCACCAACGCCTTCAATTTCATGGACGGCTCCGACGGGATGGCGGCGCTTGGGGCGTTTGTCGTGGCGGCCGCGATGGTGTTTATGGGCCTGGTGACCGGCGATCTGGCGATGGTGCTCCTCGCCGCGTTCGTCGGCGCTGCTGCCGGCGGTTTCCTCGTCTTCAATTGGTCCCCTGCCCGGATCTTCATGGGGGACGTCGGGAGCGCGTTTCTCGGCACCTTCTTCGCTGCGCTGGCGCTTCTCGCCTCCCAACAGTCGCGTGAGGCGGTGTTCATCCCCATGGTGATGGCACTCTGGCCATACATCTACGACCCCCTCCTTTCGGTCATGCGGAGGGCATGGAATGGCCACAATCCGCTCGTACCCCACCGCGAATTCCTCTTCCACCGCCTCATTCGCAGCGGCACCAGCCACCGTCATGCCGCGATCCTCTACGCGGTCCTTTCCCTGATGGGAGGCGCCGCGGGACTCCTCATGCTCGACGAGGGGATTCCGCCCGCCTCGCGCTGCCTGCTCCCCCTCACGACGGTCTTGCTTGCGGCGGGGCTGACGTATGGGATCGAAAGACGCTGCCGTCAGGTGGGCTTGGACAACGCGACTCGACGACCAGCCGGCGTGCCGGGCTGAACTCGCCTGGGGCCACCGACGGCTACAACGTCTCGGCGGGGCGCTGGACACACCTTCGGCACGCATCATCGCATTCCAGTTGAATGGTCGTGTGGTCGATGCGGAAGCGGCTGCGAAGATCCTCTGTCGCTCGGGCGAGGACCTGTTCATGGGCGTCTGCGTCGGGCACCACCAGATGGACCGTCAGCGAGATCTCGGAGGTGCTGGCGTTCCAGACGTGGAGATCATGGACCTCGGTGACTCCCGGGATCACGGCGAGCAGGCTCGTGACGGCCGCTGGGTCGAGTCCGCGTGGAACCGCGTCGAGTGCCAGATCGATGCTCTCGCGGAACAGGCCCCACGTTCCGACGACGATCGCCACGGTGATCGCGATGCCCACGATCGGATCGATCCAGGCTTTCCCGGTCAGGGCGATCACGATGCCCGCGACCACGACCCCCGCCGACACCGCCGCATCGGCCGCCATGTGGAGGAAGGCTCCGCGGACGTTGGCATCGCTCCCCGACCCACGGAAAAAGAGGAGCGCGGTCATCGTGTTGATGACGACGCCGATCCCCGCCACCACCACGACGATCGGGCCCGTGACATGCACCGGATCGCGGAGCCGGTGAACGGCCTCCAGAAGAATGCCCCCGCAGGCCGTGAGAAGGAGGATGGCGTTGGTCAGCGCCGCGTAGATCGTCGATCGCCGCAATCCCCAGGTGTATCGCGGCGTGGGGGGACGACGGGCGAGCCGGCTGGCGCCCCAGGCGAGGAGCAGGCCGACCACGTCGCCGGCGTTGTGCCCCGCATCGGCCAGCAGGGCGAGGGATCCCCCGATCACTCCTGCCGCGATTTCGGCGACCACGAACAGCGAGTTGAGCCCGACGCCGATCGCCATCGCCCGATCGAACCGTTCAGGGCTGATTCCGTGGGAGTGGCCGTGGTGGTGGCCCGGTGAGTGATCGTGGGCGCAGGGCATGCGGATGAACCGGGAGAAGATGGGGGCTGGCCCGGGGACGCCTGTGTTACAACAGCCGGGCGAGGCTGTCGATCATATGCTGCCGCAGCGGGCAGCATCGACTCGGCCTCGCTGGGGATCGAAACGACAGGGGGAATGGCGATGGACACGATGCGCGTGGCGGTGATCGGGCGGACCGGCCGGGGTGACTGGGGGCACGCCATCGATGAATTGTGGGCCGACGTCGAGGGGGCCCAACTCGTGGCGGTCGCCGACGAGTCGGCCGATGGGCTGGCCAAGGCCACCTCGCGACTCCAGGTCGACGCCTCGAATCCGGGCGTGGCGTTCCGCGACTGGCGGGCGATGCTTGCGGAGGTGAAGCCTGACATCGTTTCGGTGTGCATGCGTCACATCGATTGCCATGCCGAGATGGCGGTGGCCGCGGCCGAAGCGGGAGTGAAGGGGATCTTCATGGAGAAGCCCTTCGTTCGCACGCCTGTCGAGGCCGATGCGGTGATCGCCGCATGCCGCACATCGGGCACGAAACTGGCGCTGGCGATGGTCAATCGTCACAGCCCGACCTATTCGATCGTCCGCGATCTCCTCGAGGATGGACGCATCGGCCGCCTCCTCGAACTGCGGGGACGCGGCAAGGAGGACGCCCGAGGGGGCGGCGAGGACCTGTGGGTGCTCGGCTGCCATGTCCTCGACATGATGGCTGATCTCGGTGGGGCGCCGCGCTGGTGTCAGGCGACCATCAGCCGCGAGGGCCGTCCGATCGCGAAGTCGGATGCCAAGGAAGGGCCTGAGGGGCTCGGGTTGATCGCCGGTGACTCGGTGGTGGCGACGTACGGCATGGCCGACGGGCCGATCGGATCCTTCGCGAGTATCCGCGAGGCGGGCCTCAAGCAGCCGAACTTCGGCCTCACGCTCGTCGGTACGAAGGGGGCGATCCATATCCGCCCTGACAACATGCCCCATGCCTACTTTCGCGAGGCACCGCTGTGGCGCGTCGACAAGGAATTTCCCTGGCTGCCGATCGGGCCCGATGGCATCGGCGAGGGCCTGCCTGTCGACGAGGCCGACAGGGTTGCCCAACGCGCTGCCTGGGCTCGGCGCGCCGCTGCCGATCTCGTGGCGTCGATCCATGAGGATCGCGAACCCGCCGCCGGCATGTATGCCGGGCAGACCACCGTTGAGATGACGGCCGCGGCATTTGCTTCGTCGCTCACCGGTGAGCGGATCGCCTGGCCGCTCGCCAACCGCGACAATCCATTGGCCTGATCCGCCCATCCCCTTTCTCTGGAGCCAGCCGCATGTCTTTCACTCCGCCCCTGCCGTTCGTTCTCATTCTCCTCGCCATCCTGTCGGTGACGGCGGAGACGCCCTTCCTGGCTTCTGCTGCGGAGGTGCCCGAGGAGATCCGACTCTGGCCCGACGGCGTGCCCGGTGATCGGATCCCGGCAGATCCGGCCGAGAGGGTGGAGCGGGGCAGGGATGACATCCAGCGTCGCTCCCACGTTTCCGATCCCCGTTTGATCGTCCATGCCCTGCCGGCGATTCCGGGAAAGCTCCGGCCGGCCGTGATTGTGCTGCCTGGCGGTGGCTACAACATCCTCGCCGATGATCACGAGGGGGGCGAGATCGGCCGGTTTCTCAACGGCCATGGGATCGTGGCATTCACGCTCCTCTACCGAGTGCCCACCGGAAGCCTCACGCAGTCCGATGCAGGCCCGGTGATGGATGCCCAGAAAGCGGTGTCGGTCGTCCGCGGCCGAGCGGCCGAACTCGGCGTCGATCCGGCACGGATCGGACTGATGGGCTTCTCGGCAGGGGGGCACACCGCCCTGGTCGCGGCGACCACAAAGCCCTCGTTCCCCGCTGCAGCCGGTGATCCATCGAGCCGCCCCGACTGCACGATCCTGATCTATCCCTGGCGGGTGCTCGACAACGAGGGAAAGGGATTGTGGCCTGGTGTGGTTGTCGATGCCTCCACCGCGCCGACCTTCATCGCCCAGACCGCCGATGACACCGCGTCACCCGCCAAGGGGGCGGTGGCGCTCTTCGGTGCCCTCCTTGACGCAAAGGTGCCGGCCGAACTTCATGTCTATGAGCGTGGAGGGCATGGCTACGGGCTCCGCCGTCGGGAGAACGCGCCGGGCACGGCCGACTGGCCGGCGCGGCTCGTGGATTGGCTCGAGGGACGCGGCTTCTGACCGACGAGGAAAAATGGGCCATGCCCGGGGAGTTCCCTGGGGGCAGCGTCCGTGCCTGCGGGGACCTGTCCGTGGCGGAAATCCTGGCCGGATCAATCCGACAGGGTCTACCTGTTCGCCTCACCCGGGCATGGCCAATCCAAGACCGGCTTCAGCCGGCGAGTTCATCAAGTCGGTCGCGAAACCCCGGCATCTCGGCAGCGATGAAGCTGCTCCAAGCGGATGGTTCCCACAGCTCCACGCAGACCGCGGCTCCCACCACCAGCAGGTCGTTGCCCGGTTTGACGGCGAGGAATTCCCGGAAGCCTTCCGGCACCACCAACCGGTCCCGGCCGGCGATGCCCACGATCCGGTGACGCGTTGAGAGCAGTCGCCCCAGTTCCTGGAGCCGACCCACCCGCTGCGTGAGCAATCCCGCCTCCAGTTTCGAGCGGAGCACATCGACGGCTGCGTCGAGGCGAGGCTTCCATGCCGACGCAGGCCAGAGGGAGAGACAGCCTGGACGCTCCTTGGCGAGCACCAGATCGCCCCCCATCGCCACCAGTGCTGCCGTGAAGTCGCCAGGAAGCGCCAGACGATAGCGGTCGTCCAGCGTGCGGACATGCTCCCCGATCAGGAAGGCTGCGTCGGCGGCCATGCACCATGCTCTCGGCGTGACGCCCTCCCTGACACCTTTTTCCCGGAGTTCCCTCTCCGGACTGCCTTGCAGGCCCGCGTTCTGAAATCCACCAAGCAACACAGGCGGGCCTAAAACCCGCGAAAAAATCCATTTGTATGGTGCTTTCGGGATGCGGGCCCACGGATGGGGAGTTTAGCCCTTCGGTTGGGAACTGCAAGATGCCGCCCGGCGCGTCGTGGGAGCGGATGTCCGGATCAACGACAACGGTCCCCCGTCCGAACGAACGGGGGACCGTGAAAGGTCGTCGATTGGGAGAGGCAGCAACCGGATCAGTTGCAGCAGTCGTCTGCCGGCACCGGCGTCGCCGCCTTGAGGGCCGCCGCTTCCTTCGAGAGTTTGAATTCGGGCCCGGCAGGAAAGTACTGGATGTCGTCCTGCAGGTAATAGGCGCTCGGGAGGGTCTGGCCGCCGACATCCACCTGACACCCCGTCAGTCCCAGTCCGCCGATCGCCAGGCAGCCGAGCACCGCGCCGCGGACGCCGGTCAGGAAAGGGGAAGCGGTGCCCACCAACGGTGACGATGCGCTCATGGTTCTCATCCCTGCGTCGGGTCTTGATCGGGCATGACGGGGACCAGAGGCAGGATCCCTGCCCGGTGCGTTCCACCGCCGCCCCAAAGGAGTATCGGTCGGCACAACCGCCAAACTTTGAAGAACCGTCACGACCGATCGTCATTCCCCTGTGCCACGGTCGCCGCAGGGCAGGGCGAGGGCCGCTTCCCCCTCCCGGTCCACCGTTCTTTCCCAGTTCATCAGGCGGCCTCCGGCCGCGGCCCTCGTGCTCCCGGGGGAAGGATCGCTCGTGGGGCGCTTGAAGGTGTACAACTGGTTCTATGAGGTCGTCCCCTTTCCGGCAGTTGTCCTCCGGTCGCGTCGCCGCGCTCGTCGTGGCGATGGTTCTCCTTTTCCAGACAGCCATTCCCGCCCAGATTGTTCCCCGTGGGGCACAGACCCTGCCGACGCTGGCCTACGACGCCGCCCTCGTCCTCCTTGGCAATGGCGAGTTCTCCGCCGCGCTCGAGGCGGCCGGTCGGGAGTATGCGGCCGGGATCCGGGCGGGCAACCAGCGTTGGATCGACTCGATCGCCACCGCCACGGTGATCGGGGAGTCGCAGTTTGAACTCGGGTCGCTCCGCGACGCCGTCACTGCGTACGACGAGGCGATCCTCCTCGGTGCCACCCATGCCGAGTGGCTCCTGGCGGTTCAATTCCCCACCCAGGGCCCCCAGCCGAGTCCGCGTCCGCGGGTTGCCACCTGGGGTCGGAGCGCCCGCGGTACCAAGCCCGCCACGCTCCCCGACACCATGACGATCCGTCAGGCCGGCGCCGACCCACAGAAAGTGCTCCAGCAAGGGGGCGTGCTCGCGGCGCCGGTCAATCTTCCCGTCCGTCCGCAGGAGATCATGCGGGCTCTTGTCATCGCCCTCTACCGACGGGGGGTGATTCTCGGCCCCCTCGCCGGCGAGGGAGCTGCCATCGACGAGATCAACACCGCGCTGTCGAAACGACCGGCGCCTGCCAACCACTGGTCGCAGGCCTGGATCGACATCGCCTTGGGAACTGCGGCGTGGTCGCAGGGCCGGGCCGAACAGGCGGCCCCCCTCCTCGAGCGCGGACTCGCGATCGGTGGGAAACTCGATCATCCGCTCACCCCCTGGGGTTTGATCGTCCTCGGGCAGATCGCGCTTGGGCGGGACGACGCGGTGGGGGGAGCCAAGCTTTTTGAGGAGGCGACCTACGCGGCCGCGGAATTCGGCGATGCCCGAGCCCTCGAGGAGGCCTTCCGCCTGCTGTTCTCCGCACATCAACTCGCTGGCACGCCCGGTGTGCCAGCGACCATGC
>CANGIH010000042.1 GCA_947453875.1 Planctomycetaceae bacterium
CAACGCAGTGATTGGGCGGCCGGCTTCGTCGAGCTTCTGCACCATTCGCATGGAGGCCACCACGGCCGCGTCTTCGCCGAGAAACCGGACTTTCGGCGAGGCGAGCGTGATTGTCGGCACGACCGCCGGCTTTGCGCCGTTCCCGCCGAGCTTGAAATAAAACTCGTGGAAGGGGAGCCCCTCGACGAGCTGGCCGCGGGCTTCCGGCTCGAAGCAGGTGATGTCGGAGGCCACGAGCGACGTGTAGGTCTTCCAGTCGCCGGCGACGATGCTTTCGAGGAGTTTGCGGGTGAGGGCGAGGAGGTGGTCGGCGGTGGCGGCGGCCATGGGGTCTCCGGCGTGGTGACGGCGTTGGGGAGTCGGGGGAATCGTGAAGCGGAGAAAGGGAACGGATCACTCAGAGACGAGGCCGAGGGCAGCGAGCTTGTTCCAGCACTCGTCACGTTCGCGGCAGCGATCGAGGCCCTGCCAGGTCGGATCCTGGACGGTGAGGAAGGTTTCGCGGTCGGCCGGGACGGTGCCCGTGGCGGCGAGGCGGCGGATCACCTCGCGGTCGAGCCGCGTCAGCCGCATGGCCTCGAGTCGGTAATCGACGAACGCTTCCCAGACGAGGGGAAAGAGCGGCTGGACGATCTTCTCGCCGATCGTGGTGGCGTATTGGCGGATCTCGAGTTGGGCGTGGGCGTCCATCCGCAGGGCGAGGAAGTGGAGGAGGTTGTGGAGGTCGATCTTCCAGTAGGCCTCGGTGTAGGTGGAGAGGGGAAGATCCTTACGGGCCTGCTCACGGGCGATGCCCGCCTCGAGCCGCTCCTCGTAGACCCGTCTTGAGAAGCTCTGCAGCTCGGTCTCCGACTGGGTGAACCGGTGCCCGGCGGCAGGGGCGAGGCAGCCGTCGGAACCCTGCCGGTTGGAGGTGGCCTGGGATCGCCACTCGCCGTCGTGGGTCGCCTGCATCGAATCGATGGCCAGCGAATAACGAGTGGAGTACTCGTTGATGTTCGCCGTGCGATGGCGCACCCACTGCCGCCAGCAGTCCATCGGCACGCGGACGACGAACTTCAGCTCCGCCATCTCGAACGGCGTCGTGTGGGCGTGGCGGAGCAGGTAGCGGATCAGTTGGCGATCGTCGCTGACCTTGCGGGTGCCGTCGCCATAACTGACACGCGCCGCCTGGACGACGGCCGCGTCGTCCCCCATGCAATCGACGAGGGCGACATGGCCGTCGTCGAGCACGGGGAACTTCTGCCAACGGAGCGATTCGACGAGGCTCTGGCGGTCGGGGGCGGACGACGGCATGGGGGACGGTCCCTGGGGGAGTGGCCCCACAGGATGGACCGTGGCCGACGCCGTGGCAAGGGTCGGTCCGCTCCCGGCACACCGGCGCGTGTCGGCTGGCTGGTCAGTCCTTGGCGAGAAGTTCCTGGAGCAGGTTCGCCAGTTGGCGGGCGTCGTCCGACTTGCGGAGGGTCTCGATCCGCGGCGGCTTGACCCCGAGCTTGGTGAGCGAGCCGGTGATGCTCGTCCAGAGCTTCTCCCGCTTCTTCCCCTCGGCGAGGTAGAGATCGGTGACCTGTTCCCCGAGCCGCTGGAGCAGCGCGGTGTCGAGGTTCTCGTAGTAGTTTTTGACGATCTTCTGCTGGTACTTCGACAGTTCGGCCACGGGGGTGATTCCAGGCGTGAAAGGCGTAGAACGGGTGGAAGAACGGCCGCCTGCGGGCTACAGTAACGGCCGCCGCCGGAGCTATCGGCAGCGGTCAGCCATCACCGGGAATTTTCCATGCCGAAGATCACTTTTGCCAACGAAAAAAAGGAAATTCAGGTTCCGGAGGGGGCCAACCTCCGGCAGGAGGCCCTCCAGGCCGGTGTCGCCCTCTATCCGGGCGTCCACAAGGTGCTCAACTGCCACGGCCTGGGAAGCTGCGGCTCCTGCCGGGTTTTGATCACCAAGGGGATGGATCACTGCAGCCCGAAGGGGATCATGGAGGGGGCCCGTCTTGCGGTGTCGCTGGCCTACATCGGCAATGAATCGACGATGCGGCTGGCCTGCCAAACCCGCGTCAACGGCGACATCACCGTCACCACCTGCCCGCCGATGAATCTCTACGGCGAAAGCTTCTTCAGCTGAAGCCCGCCCGAGCAGGGTGTGGACAACGTGCCCCGCCGCCGGTGCGGTCATGGATGGTTTTTTCAAACGATAACTCGTCGCCCAAGCCACCACGACAGACAGTCGGGGCGTTCCTCCTCGGTGGAGGGCTTCCGCTTGCAGGAGCCGTCGCCATGAAGGAAGTGATCGCGGTCGTGAAGCCATTCCTGGCCGAGCGTGTGCTTGAGGCGCTCAAGCTTGCGCCGCTCGAGGCCTGCACCGTCCGCGAGGTGAAGGGCTACGGACGGCAGAAGAACTACCTCGATCGCTACGGCGACAGCGAATATTCGCTGGCGTTTCTTCCCAAGGTGGAAATCCAGATGTGGGTCGACGACGCGCGCGTCGACGAGGTGATCGACCTGATCATGGAAGCGGCACGCACAGGCCGCATCGGCGATGGAAAGGTGTTCGTGATGCCGGTTCTGGCAGCTTTGCCGGGCTGAAACGGGCAAGGTGCCTTCTCCGCGGCCGGCCCCTTTTGGTGGCGGAAAGCGGTGGTTCCCCTTCCTCGCTACGGTGTTCTGGCCGTATGCCCAATGTCTCGCGGCGAGTGATGGCTGCCGCCATCACCCCGGGAAGCTGGTGTAGAGGCCGATCGGCCAACCGACTAAACTCCTCTTCTGGCCGGCCCTCCCATCTTACCCAGGCGTCAAAACCATGCACTTCGCCTCCCTGGCATGCTTCTCCCTGCGGCACTCTGGCCGACGACCCGCGACCGGGCTGGGGGTTTGTCTCGTCGTCGGGATGGCGGTTTCGGCAACGGCCGACGAGGCCCCCGCGCGACGGTTCGAGCAGCTTGCCGGTGATGCCGCGAGAGCCACCGGCACCTTTCGGCCTGTGAGTGATTCCGCACTCGACGCCGCCGCGGCCAACCTCCGCTCGGCCCTCGTCCCCCTCGACTCGCTCCTCTCGCGCAGCAAGAGCGGCGCCGATTGGAGGAAGTATCTCGACTGGCCGTCGCTCGAGGCCCAAGCCTCGTCTGGGCAGGCGGCCGATCCGAAGACGCTCCGTGATCTCGAGAAGCAGTTCAACGCTGCCGAGAAGGGGCTCGACATGGCCGACTTCGTCCGAGCCCGCAAGGCGTTGACGAAGTACGCTGAAGCGGCCGACGCCGCCCGCGGTGATGGCGGGAGGCACTTCGTCGACCGGCTCGACAAGCTCTCCTCGGCGCTGCTCACGGCAAGTGCCTCGGGGCAGGCTGAGGCGCTCGCGCCGGTGGCCCCGATCCTCGACCGACTCGCGGAATCGGGCCAGGCTCCGGGGGTGGTCGCCGCCGTGCGGGGCGCCAACTCCCGCCCCAACATCCAGCTCGAGATCTCCGAGGATCTCCTCGCCCCGGCGGTGAATCGCCCGGTCGATCAGGTGCAGCCGGTCGATGACGTCGTTCTCGGCACCCGTATCCGCGGCACCGGGCACACCACCGGCAATGTCCGCCTCGACTTCGTACCGTCGAACGAGAAGGCGGTGTTCGACATCGTCCTCGATGCCACCAACATCTCGCACACCCGGGGGACGCAGGGGCCTGTGACGGTCAACAGCCGCGGCGTCACCGCGATCGATGCCCGGCGACGGATCTTCCTCGATGAGTTCAACGTCTCGGCGGCTCCGGTCGAGGCCTCGGCCGACACCAACTCGACCGTCACCGGCCTGGGGATCAACGCCCGTTTCGGCAAGCGGCTCATCCGCCGGATCGCCACCAAGAAGATCGGCGAGAGCAAGGCCCAGGCCGAGGCTGTGGCGGAGGGGAAGGCTCGCGATCGGATCCGGACGCAGTTTGGCGAACAGACGGAGCCGGCAATCTCGCAGATGCGCGAGCAGTTCCAGGGGAAGGTTCGCGGCCCGCTCCAGGCCCGGGGCCTCTACCCGGAGTCGTTCCATATGCATACCACCGACCGTGATCTGCGGATCGTGGCCCGCAAGTCGCTCGCCAATCAGCTCGCCGCCTACTCGAACCCGCCAGCCGCGACTCCCGGCAACATCATCACCGCGCGGATCCACGAATCGGCCGTCAACAACATCCTCGAGGAGAAGCTCGGCGGAAAGGTCGTCACCCAGGACGATGTCGCCCGGATCACCAAGGAACAAAACCTGAAGATGCCCGACTCGCTCGGCAGCGATCCCGATGCCGAGCAGAAGACCTGGGCGATCACATTCGCGAAGTACCGCCCCGTCACGCTGGCCGCCGACGACAGCCGGCTGAAGGTCACCGTTCGTGGCGACAAGTTCGTCTCTGGGGAGCGGGATTTTCCCGGCATGGACATCGCTGCCGTCTACGCCCTCGGTCAGGGGCCGAAGGGGCCCGTGCTCGTTCGCGAAGGGAGCGTGCAGATCAATCCTCCCGGCTTCAAGTCGGGCGATCGGAAGCTGACGATGGCGGAAACCTCGCTCCGGCGGATCCTCCAGAAGCGCTTCGACAAGGTATTCAAGGATGCGATCGAGATCGAACCGCTGCCGCTCCAGGGGGAGCTTGCGAGCGTCGGCCCGCTGCCGATGAATCAGCTCGAATCGCGCAAGGATGGCTGGCTCGTGGCGGGCTGGCGGAAGGGGCCGGCCGGTGGCGGCGTTCCGACGGAGGTCGTCTTGAGCGAGCAGTTTGTCGACAGCGCCGCCGACACCGGCAAGGCGGTGTTCCGTCGCGTCGCGGCGAAGGTGGCCGAGCGGATCGACACCGCGGCGGAGTGAATCACTGCCCCGGCTTGGGATCGTCGTTCGGCGCCGGCACAACCTTCTCGAACGGCCGCACCCACACTGAGCGGAACTGGAGCGGGTTGCCGTGGTCCTGGAGCGACAGCGGCAGGGCGTCGGCGTGCTGTTCATAGCGCGGCGGATCGGCCCAACTCGTCGTCCCCAGGATCACCGTGTCGGCGTGGATCGCCACGCCGTTGTGGAGCACGCTCACGCGGCCGGGCTTCTCGAGCGACCCATCGGCTGCGAACCGGGGACGGGTGAAGAAGACGTCGTAGGTCTGCCATTCCCCCGGGGCACGGCAGACGTTCACCGCCGGCGGCTGCTGCTTATAGAGGGAGCCGCACTGGCCGTCGGGATAGGTGAGGGGGCCATCGGTGCCGTCCTCGAAGGAATCGAGGATCTGGATCTCGTACTTCCCCATGAGATAGACGCCCGAGTTGCCCCGTCCCTGCCCGGCCCCAGTGGCCGGATTCGGCGTCCGGAATTCGACGTGCACCTGGCAGTCGCCGAAGTCCTCCTTCGTCGTGATCGTGGCACCACCGACCGTGGCGATCCCGTCGTTGACGCTCCACTTCTCGCCACCGTGCCAGGCGTCGAGGTTCTTCCCGTCAAACAGCACGATCGCGTCGGCGGGAACGGGCGCCGCCTTTTCCGGGGCCGACCCCGGGTTCACCACCCGCGGCCTCGGCCAGATTATCGCCGACTTCCACTCGCTGCTCGGGAACTTCTTGCCGAGGAGGTAGTCGCGGCGCGAGCGGATTGATTCGGTGATCCGGCGGGCTTTGGCCTCGGCTTCACCGATCGACACGCCGGGGGCGATTCCCGGCCGCAGATGGCCGGCGGCGGAGAGATAGGCGTCGCGGAGGAGTTTCATCCGCTCGTGACACTCCGGGAGAAAGTTTGCAAACCACTCCGGCGTTTCCTCGGCAGCCACCTTCTCGTCGCCGAGAGCGGCGAGCACGCCGCGGCAGATCGCCCACTGGCCGGCGTCATCGGGATGGACGGCGTCGGGGATGAAGGTATAGGCGGGGTCGGTCTCGCGCTTGGCATCGAGGAGGGCCTTCATTGGCGCGTGGGTGTCGATCACGGTCCAGCCGTCAGCCCGCTTCGACAGGAGCCACTTCGAGTATTCCTGGAGCACCCCCTCGTAGTCGGTGTCACCGGCGGGGTGATTCGTGCCGGGGCGGCCGTCATAGACCGGCGGCGTGATGTGGATGATCTTCGCCCCCGTCTTCTCCACCTCGTCGTGGAGTTTTTGCATTCCAGCTTGATAGGCCGCGAAGCGGGTCTTGTCGAGCGGCAGGTAGATGCCGCAGTTCATCCCATAGCAGGCGATGACGAGATCGGGCCTCACCACCGAGAGGACTCGCGCAAGCCGCTCGTGCACATCCGGGCGCGGGAATTGCCCGCCAGCATGCCCCTCCTCGGAGAGCCCCGAGCAGGTCTCGCTCGGGAGGCCGACGGCGATCACGTCGCCGGTGAGCCCCTTGGCCTCCATCCAGGCCGAGAGCGCCGAGACCCAGCGGCCGTCGTAGGTGATGCTGTCGCCGAGGACGCAGACCCGCTTTGCGGCCGCGAGCATCTCCAGCGGCGTGCCGCCGGGGGGCGCCTCTGCGGCATCAGCGCGGGCCACGGTCGGCGTCGGCACGGCGTCAGCCACACAAAGACCGATCGCGAGGGCCGTCAGCAGCGAGGTGGTAACGGCGACGCGGGCGCACCGCGATCCGTGGAAACAGGCGAACATCGGCGTATCCCCCCTGAAAACGTTCACCGCCCTTGGCGGTGGAGCATGCCTTGGCAGCCACGCTCCGCGCCACCTCGGAGTGTGGCGCGGGAACGTGGATGCCGACGAACGAAAAACTACTTGGCTTCGGGCGTCGCCCCTTCGCGGATCGCGAACAGGTGGCTCTTGTTGGCGATGTAGAGCGTGTCGCCGGCGACGATCGGCGTCGAATAGACGCTGTTGCCCATGTTGACCTCGGCGATCAGGTTCTTCTCCGGCGAGAGCTCGAAGATCGAGATGTCGCCATCCTCGTCGCCGACGTAGATCTTGCCGTCGGCGATCATCGGTGAGCCCCAACTCGCCGCCAGCATGTCGTGCGTCCATTGAGGTTTGCCGGTCTTCACGTCGACGCAGTGCACAAGGCCGCTGAAGTCGGGGATCACGAGCAATCCATCCTTGATGGCGACAGTGCCGCAGGTGCGATGCATCGTCTCGTCGAAATCGAGCTTGCCGTTGCCGTTGGCGTCGAAGCCGGGGTAGTGCCAGATGGCAGCGGAATTGGGATTCGGGCGGGCCACCTCCCCCTGCTCCTTGATGATCGCCTGGTTGCGACGGTGGGGGAGAGGCTTGGTGGGATCGGCAACATTGACGGCGATCTCGGGGCTCACGTCGCCTCGCTTCGTCGGGTCGATGCACCACAGGTGGCCAACCCCCTCGCCATGCTCCGGATCCTCGCCCACGGCGACGTAGACGAGCCCGTCGTGGATCACCGGTGTGCCGATGATGTGATTGCGGTCGGCACGGCCACCGAGGACATACTTCGATTCCTTCGGGTTGGCATCGAACTGCCAGAGGAGCTTCGCTTTCCCATTGTCGCCACGGGCATCGAAGCCATACACCCAGCCGTCACCGCCGCCGAAGATCACCTGCGGCACGTCGTCGATCACGGCATACGAAGGGCTCGACCACTGGCCATGCAAGACGTTGGCCCCCGGCGAGCCGTCGGCCCAGAGCACTTTGCCGTCGCGCTTGTCGATGCAGAGGAAGCTTGGAGCGGCGGCATTGGGAAGGTTGAGGTGACCTTCGTCGACGCCGTTGGATGTGTTGACGAAGAGCAGGTCGCCAACGGCGGTCACGCTGCAGGAGCACATGTTGTGCTGCGACACACCGAGTTCCTTCATCATGTCGAGCACCCACACGGTGTCCGACTCGTCGGAGCCCTCGACCTTCTCCCCCTTGAATGGGCCGTCGTTCTCGCCGTCACGGAAGCCCTCGGTATCGAGACACTTCACCTCACCACGGCTGCTGACATACCAGAGCCTGTCCCCCTCGACGTAGGGCGAGCAGCAGATCCCCTGCAACGGCCAGTCATGGACGCGGCCGGTGGGGAGCTTCTCGCTCGAATCCTGCCAGAGGAAGCTGCCGTCGTTGGTGTTGAAGGCGAGCAGGCAGCCGAGATCGACGCTGGAGGGATAGCGGCCGATCCAGCCCTTGCCGTTGTTGGTGCCGACATAGGCCTTGCCTCCGGCGACCACCGGGTTGCCGTAGCTCTGGCTGCCGAGTTGGGCCACCCAGGCGATGTTGCGGCTCGTCTCCGGCTTCCAGGCGCCAGTCTCTGCATCGAACTGGCCGGGGTCCCAGTCGGTCGGCAGCGGGCCCGACTCGGGGGTGTTGTTGCGAGCAGGCGATCCACCCCACTGGTTCCAGTCGCCGTTCTCGGCGAGGGCTGGCGTGCAGGAGAGCGGGCCTGCCACGGCGCACGCGGCGAGGAGACGGAGGCTGCGGCGGAAGCGTGGCGGACGGGGCAGGGGAAACGTCATGGCTGCTTGGTCCCTTGGATGGTCGCTTGCGTGAGGGGCGTGACCGAAACATTGTCGATGAAAATCTCGGAATCCTTCGACTGGCCGAAAAAGCCGGGGCTTCCCTGGAGGTTGCCACCGGGATGGACCCCTTCGATGGTCCAGTCGGCAGGCTCCTTCTCGCCACGGAGCCAGACCTTGCCGCGGAGCACCGCGCCCTCGGGGGACGTGCTGGCCTCGAGGGCGAGCGTGTACCACTTCCCGGCTTCCCAGGCGAAGGGGACGGTTTTCGAGAAGTGGGTCGCTACCTGGGGCGGCCAGGTGCGGAGTTGGAGTTGCTGGCTCGCACCCATCAGATCGAGGGTGTACCGCTGGGCGATGATTCCCATGTCGGGCATCCGCGCCTTCTCGAGCGCCGCCGGGTTGCCGAAGGCCTTGGCGAAGGCTTCGGCGTCGCTGCCGGCCGGTTTGGCGGCGTCACCAGCCGTGACCGGTGTTGCAGGGTCGCCAGGCTTTCCGACACCCGACTCCGCAGCGCGGAAGTCGGCCTGGACGCGGTAGTCGTGGAGATCGATCGGCCCCATCCAGCCCTGCGAACGGGTTCCCTTGGGGATCGTCGTGATCTTCACGAGCACCTTGCTCCCGTCGACCTCGCGGACAACGTGCCGGTGCCGCATCCCAATCCAGGGAAGAGGGGGCTCGCCCTTCACGACGCCCGTCTTGGCGTCCTTCTCGAGTGTGATTTCCTCGAAGTCGAACTTCCACGGGGGCGGTGGCATCGAACGGATCCGGGCCTTGCCAGCCATCTTCCCCACCTTCGCCGTGACGATGGCGGCGGCGTGCTTGCCGGCCGGCGCCGTGTAGGTGCCGTCGGCCGCCACTGCACCGGCGGTCGCCGTGAACTCGGCCGGCGATTCCTTGACGAACCGGCCGGCCGCGTCGAACAGGCGGGCCTTGAGCTTCACCGTGCCCCCTGCCGCCACCTGGGCCTCGGCCGGGACGATCTGCACGGTGGCCGGCTCGCCGGGGTTCCCCGCCGTGGCGGCGGCAACCTTCGCGGTGACCGTCTCCACCGCTGCGTCGCCCCCCTTGGCGTCGGGCTTGCCGATGCAGATCAGTCGCTCACCGGTGGTCAGATAGATCCGGCCGTTCCAGGCGATCGGCGAGGCGGTCACTTCATCCGCCTCCGAGAGCCGCATCCGGTTGACGAACTTGAGGCCATCGTCGGTCGGGGCGAGGACGTGCCAGCCGCCCGTCGAGCAAACATAGAGCTTGCCATCGGCCACGAGCGGGCTGCCACGGACGATCGTGCCAAGGAGTTTCTGCGGCTTTCCAACCGGTTCACCGGTCTGCTTGTCGAACGCGAAGATCTTCGCACCGTCATCGATGAAGTAGATCCGGTCCCCGAGGATCACCGGCATGGCGCGGCCGTCCATCACCCCCTTCTTCTGCCACTTCGCCGCCACCGCTGTGATGTCGGTGTTGGGGGCCGGGGGACCGGCCGGTGCGGCGGGGGGGGCGCCGGCCGCAGGAGCCTGCGGGGTCGGGGCGGCAGGCGGGATCGCTGCGCCGTCGAATGCGGTCACGGAGCCCATCGTCGTGTTATCGAGGTTCTCCTCGGCCTGCGCCATGTAGATCGTCGTCCCGTCGACCAGCGGCGGCACGTTGAGCCCGCGGCGCGAGAGCTTGAAGTTCCACGCGGCCTTGCCGGTCCGCGGCTGGAAATTCCAGACGCTGCCGTCGCTCGATCCGAAGACGAGCGCCGCCTGGCCGCCGAAGTCCGCGATCGACGGGGTGGAGTAGGTGGTGTCCTCGGGGAGTTCCTTCGTGCCGTTCATCCACCGCACCTCGCCGGTCTTGGCGTCCATCCCGAGGAAGCGGTGCGCCGGACGGGCGGTGTCGCCCCAGCCGGTGACGACGGCGCTGGCGATGACGAGATCCTCGAACACCACCGGGATGTTCGTGCGGCCGCCGTAGGTGGAGAGGAAGCCGAATTCCTCGTGGAGTGAGCGATTCCACTTCGTTTTGCCGGTGACGGCATCGATCGCCGAGAAGGCACCGCAGACACCATGGGCGAAGATCGTCTTCGTGGCCGGATCAGCGACCACCGCCGACCAGCCGACTCGCTCCGAGGGAACGTCGGAGAGATAAACGTTGAAGACGTTCTCCCAGATCTTGTCCCCGGTCACCGCATCGAGGCAGACGACCTTCTCGGCTTCCTCGGCCGTGCCCGCTTTGTGACGGACGAGGGTGTAGAGCCGGCCATCGAGGATCACCGGCGTCGAGATCCCGCCCGCCTCCTCGCTCGTCCAGAGGACGTTGGTCCCATTTTCGGGATCGAACGAATCAACGAAGCCTGTGCCCTGCGCGTGGCGATCGGCATTGGGCCCGCGCCAGTCGGGCCATTGGTCGGCCAGCAGCACTGCCACCGGAAGGGCGACCAGGGGGGCGACGATCCCGCACGTGGCGGCGGCAAGCCGCAGAAACGCGGACGGGCGGAGAGGAAAGCGTGTCATGGGAGGTCCGTCGGGGATGGAACGGTC
>CANGIH010000043.1 GCA_947453875.1 Planctomycetaceae bacterium
GCCAGCGAAATGGCCGTCAGCGCGCTGGTCAGCGGCCGTTGCCGGATGTTGCGCCAGGCGATGCCGAGGAGGTTCATGGCGAGGATCGTGGGGCCGGGTGGGGCGGGAGGCCGGTTGCGGACAGGGCTTCAGTGACGGTGGACGGCGGCGGCGCGGTTGAACTCCTCGAGGCGGAGCCGGCGCGGGAACTGCGCCGACACCTCCGGGGCATGGGTGACGACGACGAGCGCCACGCCATGATCGGTGCAGGTCGTCCGGAGGAGATCGATCACCTGCTGCTGATGGGCGGCGTCGATGCTGGCGGTGGGCTCGTCGGCAAGGACGACCCGGGGGCGGTTGGCAAGCGCCCTTGCCACGGCGACGCGCTGCTGCTGACCGGTGGAGAGTTCGACGGGACGGTGGTGGAGCCGATGGCCGAGGTCGACCGCCCCGAGGAGCGCCTCCGCACGGGCCCGATCGGGGCGTTCCGATCCGAACGCCATCGCCACGAGGACGTTTTCCAGGGCCGTGAACCCGGGAAGGAGATTGAACGACTGGAACACCATCCCCAACTTGTCGGCTCGGACGCGGTCGCGACGGGCCTCATCGAGCCGGGCAAGGTCGATCCCGTCGATGAACACTCTGCCCGAATCGGGGCGTGTAATCCCGGAAATCACGTTCAGGAGCGTCGATTTCCCCGAACCACTCTGCCCCTCGAGCGCTAATTGTTCCCCGGCGGCGACGGTAAAAGAGTCGATGTCGAGCACATCGACCCGCTCCCCCCCGGGCATGGCGAACGATTTCCGCACCTGCTCGAGCTTGATCACGGGAGTGGACATGGGTGCTTGCCGGACTGGGGCGGGGAGACGCAATCCAAGTATTCCCGATCCCCCCGGGAGGCGAAAGCCCGGACGCCACCGCAGGGCCTCCCGGCCCCGCACGCCAAGCGTTTGAGCGGGTGGCGCGGCAGGGTGTATATTTCCCCCGCACGTCATTTGCGGCCCCCATTCTGCGATTGTCGCAGCAGGGCCGTTCCCACCCCAGGCGCTCTCACCACCCAAGGCGCCGCACCCCTGCCCCAGGAGTTCCCCAGTGTCCATCCGCGTCGGCATCAACGGCTTCGGCCGCATCGGTCGCCTCACCTACCGGGCCATCTACGAGAAGTTCGGCCTCGACGGCGACGTTCAGGTCGTCGCCCTCAACGACCTCACCGACGCCAAGACCAATGCCCATCTTCTGGAGTTCGACTCCAACTACGGCCCGTTCAAGGGTTCGGTCGGCTACGAAGGGAACGACCTCGTCGTCGATGGCCGGAAGATCAAGGTGTTCGCCGAGAAGGATCCGGGCGCCATCGACTGGTCGAGCCAGGGCGTGCAGGTGGTGGTCGAGAGCACGGGCTTCTTCACCGATGCCACCAAGGCCGTGGCCCACAAGCGCGGCAGCGTCAAGAAGGTGGTGATCTCGGCGCCGGCCAAGAACGAGGATCTGACGATCGTCCTCGGGGTCAACAACGACATGTACGACCCCTCCAAGCACCATGTCATCTCCAACGCCTCCTGCACGACCAACGGCCTCGCCCCCGTCGCCAAGGTGCTCCACGAGACCTACGGAATCGACCGCGGCCTGCTGACGACCGTGCACGCCTACACCAACTCGCAGAAGACGGTCGACACCGCCGCCAAGGATCTGCGTGATGCCCGGGCCGCGGCCCTCAACATCGTCCCCTCGAGCACCGGCGCGGCGCGGGCCGTGGGCCTCGTCATCCCCGCACTCCAGGGGAAGTTCACCGGCATGGCCTTCCGCGTGCCGACGCCGACGGTGAGCGTCGTCGACTTCACGGCGATCCTCAACAAGGAAGCCTCCCCCGCCGACATCAACGCCGTGATGAAGAAGGCGGCGGAGGGCCCACTCAAGGGGATCCTCCGCTACACCGACAAGGAGTTGGTGTCGACCGACCTCAAGGGAGATCCGCACAGCTCGATCTTCTCGGCCGTCGACACGATCGGCTTGGGCAACTTCGTCAAGGTGGTGAGCTGGTACGACAACGAGTGGGGCTACTCCAACCGCGTTGCCGACCTCCTCAACTTCCTCGAAGACCGTGGGCTCTAGGTCGACGATCCTTCCCGGGAAACCGGGCTGGAGACCGAACAGGGAGCGGGGCGTCGCACTGGCGGCGCCCCGCTTTTTTTGACCCATCCGGTGTTCGCATCGGCCTCGGTGATTGAGCCGGGGATCGAACTGGGGATGGCCCGCGGCCCTCCCCCCGGACATTCGCTCCGGCCCTCCGGCCTGCGTTACGGTGTCGCGGCAGAACGGACCGGCACCGGTGCTTCGACATGATGAACACTGCCGTCGAAGGTGGTCATCACCGCATGGACATTGACCGTCTCCGACAGTGGCGGCGGACCGGGCCAGCGAAGGATGAAATGGAGACCGCGGGCCCGCGAAGTACGGCGGAAGTGGGCGACTGCCTCGGCCTCGGGGATGTCCCAGCGGGCGATGCAGCCCCCCTCACCAGGATCGGTCGGCATCGCGGGCACGAACCCTGCCCCCTGTGGCACAGCCGGATCGTTGACGAACACGACCACTTCTCCCGCGGAACTCACAAGTCGCTCGTCGGCGTCGCGCGGCTCGATGACCAAAGCCAATCCATCGGCCACACCATCGCCATCCCCGTCGAAACACTCGGTCCGGGCAGGGTTGATGACCAAATGGCTGATCGTCCCTTCGCCGGAGAGACTCTCTTCATGAGACAGCCGGCGGACGGCAGGAGGGAGGCCACCGGCGCTCGGCAGTGGCGGCACCCCATCGAGCGCAGGGGGTGTGAGCGCAGGGGGTGGGGAGGGGAGCGGCGACGCCCCCCCCGGGCCGAAGCGGAGGCCGCCCGGCGCGGCTCCGGCGGGAGCCGGGATGGAGATCTTCGGCAACTGCGGCGGCGCCACGAAGGCGGGAGCGGCGGCCGAGGGACGGGCCGGTGCGGCACCGCCCCCCCGACCAGGCGAAGCCACCGTGCCGCCGGCATCGGCAATCCCCAACTGCCGCTTCAGACTCGAATTCTCCCCGACCGCGCGATCCAGTCTGGACGCCTTCGACTGCAACTCATCCTGGAGGCGATAGATCTGGTCCTCCTGCATCCGCAGCTCGCGTTCGAGGAGTTGCTGGTTGAGATCGGTCTTGCAGCCGGACAGCACCACGACCAGGGCCATGGCAACGACTGCCGCGCGGCGCGGACGCCCACACGCGGGCCCACGGACCGCGGAGACGCGGACGATCCCTGCTGAGCTGTTCATGATGCGCCTCCTGCGCCTCAGACAGTCTTGTGGGTGGGGCAACCGGTCATCCTGACCGGAGGGACATTTCCTCGTTACGCCGGCGTGCGACCGGAATCAGGCGACGCTCTTCACCGTGGGCATGTGGTCGATCACCTCGTCGATCAGACCGTATTCCCTGGCCTTCTCGGCCGCCATGAAGTTGTCCCGGTCGGTGTGCTTCTCGATCTCATCGAGAGGTTGGCCGGTGTGCTTCTGGAGGATCATGTTGAGACGCTGCTTGATGAACTTGAATTCCTTGGCGTGGATCATGATCTCCTCGGCGGTGCCCTCCATGCCGGCCAGCGGCTGGTGGATCATGATCCGCGAATTGGGCAGCGCGCGACGCTTCCCCTTGGTGCCCGCCGTGAGCAGCACCGCCCCCATCGAGGCGCACTGCCCGATGCAGTAGGTGGCCACGTCACAGGTCACGAACTGCATGGTGTCGTAAATCGCCAGGCCGGCCGTGACGCTCCCGCCGGGGCTGTTGATGTAGAGATGGATGTCGGACTTGGGATCGTCTGATTGCAGGAAGAGCATCTGGGCGACGATGGCGTTGGCCACCTCGTCGTTCACCTGGCTCCCGAGGAAGATGATGCGGTCCTTGAGGAGGCGACTGTAGATGTCCATCGCCCGCTCTTCGCGGCCGCTCTTCTCGATGACGTAGGGAATGAGGGGCATGGGGTCAGTCCTTCTCCTTTTCGTCGCCGGTGACGGGCGGTTTGGTGAGGATCTCGTCGACCAATCCATACTCCTTGGCCTCGCGGGCCGAGAGGTAACGGTCGCGGTCGGTGTCCTGTGCGATCTTCTCGAGCGGTTGGCCGGTGTGCATGGCCAGGATCCTGTTGAGCTCGGCGCGGGTCTTGACGATCTCGTCGGCCTGGATCTCGATGTCGCTCACCTGACCACCGACCTGCCCATAGGGCTGGTGGATCATGACCTTGGAGTTCGGGAGGGCGAACCGCTTCCCCTTGGCCCCGCCGGCGAGGAGCACCGCCCCGCCGCTGGCGGCGATGCCGACACAGTAGGTGGCCACCGGACAGGAGAGGATCTGCATGGTGTCGTAGATCGCCATCGTCGCCGTGACACTGCCGCCCGGCGAGTTGATGTAGAAGTGAATGTCCTTGCGGCGATTGTCGCTCTGCAGGTAGAGGAGCTTCATCACCAATTCGTTGGCGTTCCCGTCGTAGATCTCACCCTGCAGGAGGATGATGCGGTTCTCGAGGAGCAGGTCGCCGAGCGTCATCTGCCGCTGCCGCTGGTAATCGCGGGAAGCGCTGGAGGAACGCGGGTCAAACGAACGATCGTGCATGGTTGGTGGCCCGGATGGGGGTCGCGACGCTGCCGGGTGGTGGAGAGCCCCGATTCGACATCGGGGGCTGTCTCCATGGACCAGGATCGGACTGGTATCAGGATCGAACGGAGGGGGAAACCCCGACTGGAACAACCGCGTCCTCAGCGACGCGGGCTGCGGACGGCGGTCGCCTCGGAATGGGTGGCGGTGGGGATCTCCTCGTCACCCACCATCGAGCCGCAAACCGCATGGTCGACAGCGTCGGCGTCGGGCTTGGGGAACTCGAAGGGGGTGTCGGTGAAGTTCGCGCTCTTCGTGATCAGGTCGAGCGTCTTCCGCTCGACGATCTGGTTGCGGAGGACGTCCATCAACCCACGGTTTTCGAGGCTTGCCCGCACCCGCCGGGGCGATTCGCCCGACTGTGCAGCGATGGCGCGGATTTCCTCCTCGTAGTCCGCCGCGGTGTCGGCGATCGACTCGTCCTCGGCGATCCGCTCGAGGATGAAGTGCTCCTTGAGGGCCTTGGCGGTGCTCGCCATCACCGACTGCCGCAGTTCGTTGACATGGCGGCGGATAGAGTCATCGTCGAAGCCACTGCGCCGCAGTTCGAGAATCGCACGCTCCAGTTCGCGCTGGCTCTGCCTGCGGAGCAGATCGGGGGGGAGATCCCAGTTGGCCGAGGCGGTGAGGGCGTTTGCGACCTGCTTCCGCACTTCGCGACGCTGGTGCCAGGCAAGCTGCCCGTCGAGCTGCCCGCGGATCGCCGCCCGGATCGCGTCGGCGTCGGCAAACGGGCCGAGTTCTGCCAGAAGCTCCGTCGTCAGCTCTGGGAGCTCGAGCTTCTTCACCTCGATGACGGTCAATTCCATCGTTACCTTCTTGCCGCGGAGCGACTCCTCGGCAGCCTCCGGGGAGACGGTCACTTCCACCGTCACAGGCTTGCCCGGCTTGGCCTTGGCGACCACGCCAGCGAAGCCTGGCACCTCGGCGTCGGCCAGGGAGAGCTTCTCTCGCACCACGATCTCGACCTCATCGGCGTGCGACAGAAGCTTGTCGCCGTCGAGGAAACGGAGGTTCGCGACGAGCAGATCCCCTTCGGAGGCGGAGCCGTCGTGCGGCACCAGTCGGCTCCGGTCACGAAGGACATTGCCGAGTGCATCCTCGACGTCCTTTTCGGAGATTTCCCGGGTGGGTCGCTTGATCGCGAGCCCCTTCCACTGCGGCATCTCGAACTCCGGCCGGACCTCGATCGAAAACTCGAACGTCATCGGGCCGTCGTCCGGCAGGACAACCGCCCCCACGTCGAGTTCCGGCTCGCTGATCGGCGAGAGCTTCTCGGTCTCCGAAACCTGGGTCATCGCGTCGGCGAGAAGCTTGGAGCGGATCTGCTCGGCCAGTTCGGCCTTGAACCTGCTCCCGACGAGGGCCCGCGGCGCACGGCCGGGACGGAAGCCGGGGAGATGGGCGCTGGGCATCATCTCGCCGATGCACTCGGCGTGGTAGCGGGCGATGTCCTCGCGCGGGATCGAGACCCGAACTTTCCGCTGGCAGGTCGAAACCTTGTCGACGGCGACATCGAGTTTCAGCGGCGGGCGCTCGCCGGGAAGGGCTTCGGAGGAGGACGAGGAGGAGGAGGCGAGCGCGGCGGAATCAGACATGGACGCTTCCGGGACGAACGGATGACGGGTGGAAAATGGTACGGCGAAGGAATCGTGACGGCCTGAAAAGACGAGGCCGGAAATCAACCGGAGGGTGGTGGTGAAACGGGCTCGAACGCTCCGGCGGGCGCCCTTTCACGGGTCGCCGACCCTTTTTACCAGCGATGGCCCACCGATTCCCGGGGCTCCACGACGAGCCTGCCTGCCCCCGCGACTTCATTGCACCGGCGCCACCGAAGGGGCCGGCACAACAAAGACACCTTGGCAGTGAAGAGTCCCAGCCGACGGCGAGGACACCTCGAAGGGCCGCGCCGCAGGAGAGAACCACTCCCGATAGGGCCCCGGGCCGGATGATCCCAAGCCCAGGGAAAGGACAACGAGCCCACGCAAGGAACGCTCAGAGCGGGTGATGGGATTCGAACCCACGACAACCACGTTGGCAACGTGGTGCTCTACCAACTGAGCTACACCCGCAAATCAAAACCGACCTCGATCCCGCCGACGGGACCGTCATGCTACCGCGCCGGGAACAGCGGGGCACGACCGAAATTCGGGGGAATTCACCCCGATCCGGGGCAAATCCACCCGACGCCCCGACTTTCGTCGGCCCAGGAACCACGGAGAGCAAGGCCTCCGTGCCGATGGGTCGGACATGCATGCCGCTCCCGCCCCTGTGGGGAGCGGTGAAAGCCCCGCGATTATAGGGCGACCGTGTCGGCCCGCAAGGTCAGCCCCTGGGAAGCTGGGATTTCTGGGGCGACCTGGCGATCGGACTGAGGCGACCGTCACTTACAATCGCCGCCTGAGGGGAACGGGCATACGACAGGTCGGGGGCCGGGGGATGATCGTCCATTTCGTGATCGTCGAGCCAGAATCGAAAAAGGGATGCCACACCGTTCGTCTGCCGTTGCTTGTCGGCCGGAGCAGGGAGGCAAAATTCCGCGTCCAGCAGGAGCGGGTCAGCCGGCGCCACTGCGAGTTTTCGGCCGCGGATGGTGTCGTCTATGTCCGAGACTTGGGCTCGACCAACGGCACCCATCTGGAAGGAAGGCCGGTTCCGCTCGATCCCCCCACGCGGGTCCCCCCTGGGGCGCTGATCCGTGTCGGCAGCCTCGGATTCCTCGTCGAGTATGACGGCTTCGCCGAGACGCCGACGGTGGAGCTTCGTCACAGCGCGATTGCAGATTCACGCCACGCCGACCCCTTCGACGACGGCAGCGGCGACGTCGACATTCTCTTCGGCGGCGACGAGCCGGAAGCTCCCCTCCGGGGGGATGCCGGCGCGGAGCAACGTCTGGCCAGCTCCGATGGACGGCCTGCTCCTCCCCCCCCCGCTGATCCGGCCCCCGAAGCCGGCGGCGAATCTGACTCCGCGTTGCGGCGCTTTCTCGACGGACTCGACTGATCTTCTGCGGGATGGCCGCCGGGATCTCGGAGCAGGGATCCGTTGGCCACCGACGGCTACGGCGTCCGGGCCGGGCGCCTCGCCTTGTTCTTCGGCTGGGGAGGCATGAGCGGGTTGACGAGCGTGACCTTGATCGACGAGGCCAGCAACTGCCCCTTTTGGACATACTCGCCTTCGAGTTCGACATCGTCCCCGGGGCTCGCCAAGGCAATGTTCGCCGTCGCCACCTCGAGTTCAGCGTCGGTCGCCACTGGAATCTCGAACCGATCTCGGCCGATCTGGATCGTGATCTCGTCACCTTCAACGCTCTTGATCAGTCCGCTGACGAGATACGTCCCCGCCGGACGCTTCCCGGGGGCACGCTTCGCCTTCGGGTCGGCCAGCCCGAGCCCTCCGGCGACGACCCCGGGTGTTCCGCCGCCGGGGAAGGTCACCTTCTCGACCGGCTGGGTCACCTTGCCGAACTCATCGAGTTCGACTGAACACTGGACAAACTGCTTCGCCTGGAGCATCTCCCGGGCCGCGGTTCCCGCGACTTCGATCGTGGCGTCGGGCGCGGCCGCCACGACCCAAGTCTCGCCGGAATTCTTCAGCCGCACCTGGATCCGCCCCGGGGCCAGCTGGAGCACCGTCCCCACCCGATCACCCCGGTCGAGCTTCTGCGCCTCTGCCGGCTGGCCAAGGGCCACACGATGGCAAACCCCGAGGAGGCCCGACAGGGCCAAAACAGGGACCACCGCCACCGCCAACCGCCCCCACACCCGTTCGCAGCGACCAGCCATTTGGTGATTGCTCCCCCATGTGACCACACTGGACTCCACGTTCCCACTATACAGCCACCTCCCGCGCGCTCCGAAGCGTCGGGCGCCGAACCCTCCTCCACGATCATGCAGCAGCCAACCCGCCGCGTCACCATCCTCGATCTCGCCGACGCCAAGCAGGAGCGGCGACCGATCACGATGGTCACCGCCTACGATTGGTCGACCGCCCGCCTCGTCGATGGCGCGGGGATCGACTGTGTCCTCGTGGGGGACAGCGTGGCGATGGTGGTGGCCGGCCGGTCCTCGACGATCCCCGCCACACTCGACCAGATGGTCTACCACGGCGAGATCGTTTCCCGGGCGTGCCAGCGGGCGCTGGTGGTCGTCGATCTCCCCTTTCCCTACCAGCACCTCGGCGTCCGGCCGGCCGTCGAAGCCTGCGCCCGCCTCCTCAAGGAGACCGGCTGCCAGGCGGTGAAGCTCGAGGGGACGGCCGGGCAGGCCGACGTGATCGCTGGAATCGCCTCGGCTGGCATCCCCGTCATCGGTCATGTCGGGCTCCGCCCTCAGGCGGTCCACCAGCTCGGCGGCTACCGGATGCAGCGCGACATCGACCAGTTACTGACCGACGCCCGCGCTGCCGCCGACGCCGGGGCAGTGGCGGTGGTGCTCGAGTGCATCCCGCGGGAAGCCGCCCGCACGATCACCGCCGCCCTCGACGTGCCCACGATCGGGATCGGCGCCGGGCCTGACTGCGATGGGCAGGTGCTCGTTTTCCACGATCTGGTCGGCCTCTCGACCGACCGGGTGCCGAAATTCGTCCGCGCCTACGCCGACACGAAAGTCACGATCGCCGCGGGCTTGGCCCGCTGGAAAGAGGATGTCGTGGCCCGTACTTTCCCCGGCCCGGCCGAGACACGCGGCTGAGCGGGCCCCGCCCCGACCGCCCGCGCCCTCAGAGACCCTGAATCGGTCGTCCCTGAATCAGAACGCGTTCTCAGGAGCACGCCTGCCATGATCTACACCGGGTTCTACAACGGCATCCTCATCGTCGGTGCCGGGGTGGTCGGCGCGCTTCTGATGGTGGCGATGGTGCGTAGGTTCTTCAGTCCGGCTGTGCTCAGGAGTGCCCACGACGCCACCGGCAATATCCTCGCCGTCGTCGGCACGCTCTACGCCGTGATGCTCGGGCTGGTGGTCGTCGATTCGATGGTCCGCTTCGAGAAGGCGGTCGATGTCACCCAAGCCGAGTCGACCGCCCTTGCCGACATCTTCCTCCTCGCGAAGCGTTTCCCCGAGCCCTTCCGGGCGCGGATCGATCAAGGCTGCCGTGACTACGCCGTCACGGTGGTGGAGAAGGAGTGGCCGCTGATGGCGAAGGGATTCGTGAGCGTCGATGCGCGGAAGGCAGGGCTGCGTCTGCTCCGGTCCCTCGACGGATTTGAGCCGACGACCGAGGCCGAGAAGACGGCCTTCCCGCTCATACTCCAGGAGATGCAGACCGCCTGGGATCAGCGCCGCGAACGGGTGGCGACAGCCCAATCCGGGCTCCCCGCGGTCGAGTGGGTGGCACTGCTGATGGGTGCGGTCGTGACGGTCCTCTTCGCCGGTCTGTTCAATGTCGAGAACCTCCGACTCCAGGCGCTGATCACGGCGATGGCGGCGCTCGTGATCGGCCTCAACCTCTATCTGGTGTCACTGTTTGCCTACCCCTACGCCGGCGATCTGGTCGTCTCCAGCCAACCGTTCCGGATCGACATCGGTGTGTTCGACGGCCTGTACGACGAGGGCCCTGCCCACGATCGCGAGATCCCGTCGGTCGTGCGCTGAACGGCGCCTCGCTCGGGTGACACCTGTGGACCAGTCCTCAGGGGAGAACGACTTCGTCGGAGATCACGACCGGCCGGCTGCTGCTGACGGGCGTCGCCAGCGTCGGGATACCGGCACTCGGCACAGGCCCCGGTGCGCCACCGGGCCCTGCCGGCAGCACCGGCGCCCCGGCCCCACCGGGGAGGGGCGAACCGCTGGGGATGATCGTCGAGCTTCCCGGAACGATCGTCGTGCCCGTCGGATGGCCTCCCTCCATCATGCCGCCCTGGCAGGAGTTGCAGTTCTCGCCAACGATCGTCTCCGCTCCGGCGCTGGCACAGGGAGCGGCCTGAGCACACTGGCCAGATTGCCCGCAGACCCTCGGCGGCGCTGCGGCCGCCGCGGCCGCAGCCCCCGGCGGCACGAATCCAGGGGGGAGGTGCCCGAAGCAGCGCTCGTACTTCCAAACTTCGAGCGCGATATATCGCTCATTGAGCGTCTTGCAGCCCGTCGACGAGAGTGCGACGGCCACCGCACCACTGACGAGCAACCGGGGCATCCAGTCCTTGAATCGCATCGAGAGGGCCTCCTCGCAAGTTGCCGCCGCGCGCAAGACTGGCACGCTGGCCGACCGCCCCGCGATGGCGTGCACCGCGGAACC
>CANGIH010000044.1 GCA_947453875.1 Planctomycetaceae bacterium
CAGCGACATCCTCGCCGCGCAGGGATACCCGCGGACGGAGATCGTCCTCTCCGGCGGGCTCACGAAGACGCCGGCCCTCGGTCAGATCCTCGCCGACGCCTTCGACACGCCGGTGACGATCCTCGCTGGCGCCGCCGAGGGGAGCGCCTGGGGGGCGGCGCTGATGGCCGCCTACCGGGCCGCCGTGCTCGGCAGCGACACGCGCGACTGGACCACCTTCCTCACCGCCCATCACTCCGGCACACCGACCCGCTTCCTCCCGCGGCCTGCAGCCGTGAAGACGCTCGCCGCCGTCCACGCCCGCCACCAGAAGCTGCTCGCAGCGCAGGCCGCGCTCGACGCGGCGGCCACATGAGCATGACGGCGCTCGCGAAAACCCCGCCCCTCACTCCCCGCCGAGGGTCACCGGCCCGAGCTGGATGCCGCCTCCCGAGCTCTTCGCCTTCACGCGGCGGAACGGGTGGACCCAGCTGGCCAGCGACTGCGGGCTGCGGGAATTGATCCATACCCGCCCGCGGCCGGAGAAGGAGAGGAGGAGCTGGTCGGAGAAGAGAAAACTGCGGATCTTTCGCGCCCGTGTGATCCGGTAGGAGAGGCTCGGGCTCCAGGCGACGACATAGCCATTGTCGATCGTGTAGGTGCTGCCGCCATCGAGGTCGATCGTGTCGATTGCGCCATAGCCGCTGAAGAACATCGTGCCTGAGCCAGTGGCACGGAGCACGAACAGCCCCTGGGCGAAGAGCCCCTTGAGGCCCTCCGACTTGCTCTCGCAGCGGATCCCCTCGGTCGACGCGAGGAACGCGCCGCGCTGCAGGAGGAGATCCTCGCCCTGAAGCTGCCAGGGGACGATCTCCCCCGACATCCCCGGCGCGAAGGCGATCCGGGCCGGGCCACCGTCGGCCTCGTAGGTGTTTTGGAAGAACGTTTCCCCTGAGAAAAACGCCCGATTGAGCCCGGCGAGGATCCCGCCGCGGGTCGTCGTCTCCGTCTTCACATTCCCATCCATCCAGGCCATCGCGCCGGCCTCGGAGATGATCCGCTCCCCCGCCGCGAGCGTCACCTCGAGGATGCTGAAGCTCGGGCCGCAGAGGATCTCGTGGTTCATGACTCGCGCTCCGGAAGGAGGGGCCCGAGCTGCTGGCCGAAGCGGGTGGGGTTGTGTGATTGAAGGATGATCTGCCCCTTGCCAGAGAAACGCATCACGAATCCCTCACCAGAGAGCCAGGTGCTGATCCAGCCGCCGCCGACCTTGTCGATCCGGTAGGCGAGGCTTTCGGTAAAGGCGACGACATGGCCGGTGTCGACGATCAGTTCACCGTCGACGTTCATCCCGGTGAGCATGCCGAGCGCTGAGACGAGCAGCGTCCCGGAGCCACTGACGCGGAGGAGTGAGAGCGATTCGCCACCGAGTAGGCCCTTGAGGCCCTGAAAGCGGGTGTCGAGGCTGAGCGTGCTTTCGGCGCCGAGGAAACTCCCCCCGGCACAGAGCCAGGCCTGGTCGAGAGAAACGTCCACCTCACGAACCTCCCCCATGTGGGTCGGTGCGAGCCCCACTTCCCCCGACCGACCGTCGGTGACCTGGTAGGTGGAGAGGAAGAAGGTGTCGCCGGCGAGGAGCCGGCCGAGCCCGCCGAGGATCCCTCCCTTGCCGCGGCTGCCGGTCGTGACGTCGATGTCGATATTGGAGGAAGCACGGATCATCGCCCCGGCATCGGAGACAAACGTCTCTCCGGGCTGGAGATGGACAATCGCCCGCGAGAACAGTCCTCCTTTTGATAGATCGATGCGCATGGGCTGTGTTCTCGCTAGCCTTGGCAAAAGGGGGCGAGCCAGCGGACAAAGCCTCCCAGCTGCCTGGTCTGAAGGAAGATTCGCCCCGAGCCGGTAAACGCCATCACGAGCCCTTCGCCGGAGAAGAGCGTTTTCTTGATGCTCCCCATGCCGCGGATCCGGTAGTCGAGGGTCGGCTCCCAGGCGACGAGGTGGCCGGTGTCGACCGTGAGCGAGCCCTTCACTTCGCGTTCGACCACCGCGCCGTAGGTGTTGAAGAAGACGGGGCCTCTCCCGGTGGCACGGAGGATGAACGGGCCGGTCCCGGAGAACCACGACCGGCCGCCTCCATATTCGGTGGCGAGATTGACGCCGGGGCCACAGGCGAGAAACGAGCCGGCCGCAAGCAGCAGCGCGTCCCCTTCTCCGCACAGTTCCTGGCAGAGAACCGTGCCGGGGAAGGCGGGGGCGATCGCCAGAGCGCCGGCGATCTCGGTCGAATACTCGCTTAAAAAAAGCGATTCGCCGCCGAGGAGTTTCCGTGTGACGGCCGTGAGCAGGCCGCCGATGAGCCGCGGCTTCACCTTCATCCCGGCGGTCATGAAGCTCATCGAGCCAGCTTCGATGATCACCGATTCACCGCCAGCCAGTGTAAAGCTGACATTCCCCCGGTCGGGATTGCCGACGATCTGGTGTTCCATGCCCCATTGCCTCCATCCGTGAGCCTAACCCCCGCCCAGTCCGAGTGGCTACGGCCTTGTTCCTGGTGACAAAGGCCCCTCACGCCCGCAGGCCCCACGGCGGCGGGAGCTCGCTGGAGCAGGCCGTGGAGAAAGTGCCATCCGAAAAACGTTAGGCTCACGGCCGTGAAACGAACCACAGGAGCTCGACGCGATGCGACACCCGATCCCTTCAACGTTCGTCCTGGCCACGATGCTCGCGCCGTTCGCCGGTGCGGTGGCGCAGGAGACCACGCGTCCCCCCGTCCAAGCGCGCCGACCCGCACCAGCCGACACGGATGATCGCCCAGCCCCGGCCGGCCGCCCCGAACAGGGCCCACGCGACCGCGCCCCCCTGCCCCCCGGCCCCGTTGCGCCGCTCCCCGGAAGCGTGCCGACGGACCCGCTGGCCCCTCCTCTCCCTCCGACGACGCCGTCGCCGTCCTGGCAGCCACCGCAGCCTCCGATCAGCCCGCCGGCAGGTACCCCGCCCCCCGCCGGGCAAGCGGCGCCCCCCGTTCACGCCCCCCAGCCGATGCTGCCGCCCGGCCCGGGACCCCAGCAGCCCGGCCGCTACACGCTCGTCGACCGTGAGATCTCGGTCTTCGACACCGAAGGTGAGTCGAAGAGCCTCGGCTCCCTCACGCTCCTCTTCGACAGCGCCACCGGCGAAGTGAGCTACCTCACCCGCGAGGGTAATGCGCTCGCCTGGCGCGTCGTCCCCCGGCCGCCGCATCATCATCAGCCAGGGCCTCCCGTGACGCCCTGGTCGCAGCCGCACCTCGCGCCACCGGGATCCGCGCCGTCCCTTCCCAGCGGTCCGCCGACGCCGGTGCCCTCAAGCGCGCCAGCCTCACCTCTGCCTCCGCTGCCGATGTCCACCCCGGCTGCACTCGACCCGTTCACGCAGGACCCCGGTGCCACGCCGCCGGCAGCGATCGCCAATCCGCTCGTCGACACCGCCGGGTTCCGCGACAGCGTCGCCGAGGCCGACCGACTCCGGGCCGAGCGGCGGGTCGGCGAAGCGGCATTCCTGGCCCTGGCCACGCGGGAGAGTGTGATCCTCGACTGCCGCAGCCGGGAGTCGTTCGCCCGGCTCCATGTCCGTGGTGCTGTCAACCTTCCCTTCCCCGACATCACCGCCAACGAGCTGGCCCGGCTGATCCCGTCTCCCGACACCCGCGTGCTGCTCTATTGCAACAACAACTTCGCCGCGGCCCCGACGGCCTTCCCGGAGAAGGTGGCGCGGGCGGCGCTCAACCACCACGCCTTCGCCACGCTCGTGGCCTACGGCTACCGCAACGTCTTCGAACTTGCCCCGCTGGTCGACGTGGCGTCGACGGAGATTCCGCTCGAGGGGGACGACGCACCGTGATCCGACATGCCCCCACATGATCCCGATCGCGTCGTGCGGCTAAACTGCTGGCGTCCCGATCGAGACTCCCTTCCACTGGAACCGCCCCCCATGGCCGATAAGCCGATTCTCTTCCTCCTCCGTGCCGGCTTCCCTGACCCCAAGCATGGCTCTGGCGGCTTCTATTGCCCGGAGTGCACCGCCGTGACGGGGATCCTCTGGTATTACCCCGAGGTGGCGGCGAAGCTCGACATTCGCCAAGTCGATGCCCCGCGCCCGCGGCCGGAGGTCGTGGCGCTTGTCGGTGAGGAAAACCAGTCGTGCCCCGTCCTCGTGCTCCCCGCCGGAGAGACGCCGGCCGGCGTGCCGGTGGCCCATGGCAGAGCGTTCGTCTCCGGGCCGGAGGCGATCATCAAATACCTTGCCGATCACCACGGCACCGCCCGCTCGCACTGACCGGTCAGCGCGGCTGGCTCGAAAGGTGCACGAGCGCCTCGATGACGCGGGCCCGGGCCGCGGCGTCTTTGAGGACAAGATAGCGGTGCTTCCCCTGGGGATCGGGGCTGAACGTCGTTGCCCCCCTCTCCGTCACCGTCACCTTCCCCGGCGGCGAGCGGTCGAAGTAGCCCCTACTCCCGAGGACCCCGTCGAGGACGCTCGTCAGATCCCAGCTCGGCCGGTCCTGCGGTGGCGGCGAGAGGATCTTGTACGACTCCGCCACAGGATGATGGGGGACGTCGCGGAAATCCTCCAGAATGCTCTGGCTGGGGTACGGGAGGGCGATCCCGATCTCGAACCCACTCCAGATCATCTCCGTCGGCCACGCCGCGGCGAGCTTCGCCGCGGCGGCCCGATCCTTGACGACGTTGTATTCCTCGTAGGCGGCGTTGCCGTCGATCGGCTGGAAGGCCCCGGCCATCAGTTCGAGGAGCTTCACTTTCTTCGCGACGAGGGCCTTCCCGTCGAGCGGGCTCGTCGCATCGGCCGGGCTGTCGAGGAGGCGGGCGAGATTCGTCGAGAAGCCGACTTGGACGACGACGACCGAGCCATCCTCCGCGGCCGCGAGCGCCTTCCGCAGCACCTCGACCGCATCGGGGGCGTCGTTGGCATGGCGGAGCGTGTGGGGATAGCGATCCTTGCCGGCGAAGGCGGGATCGTCATGGGTCGCCTCGGTGAGCTTGAGATAGACACTCTGCTCCTCGACGCCACCGGGGCGGACGACGCCGACGGGGATCTCCATGCGGCCGTAGAAGCGGTTGATGCAATCGACGAACGGGGCGGCGAGCGGGTGGTTGGCCGTCACCGTCACCGCCAGCAAGCGGCACTGCTCGCGCGACTCGAGCGCATGGAGCATGGCGAGCGCCGCGACATCGTCGCAGTCGCCGCAGATGTCGGTGTCGAAGATCACCGGCACCGGGGCCGCCGCCCGGAGGGCCACCGGCGTCGCCACGCAGCACGCCACCACGACCAGAAGTGCGCCGGCCACACGGCGACAAACGGAGCGAGCCATTCCCAGAATCTCCCCAGAAAGTTTTCTTCCCCCGCCCGCCGAACCCGCCCGACTCACGCCACGGCGAGCATCCGCTCGAGCGCCACCACGGCCCACTTCGCCGTCTCGTCGTCGACGCGGATCACATTCACCGGCTGCCCCGCCTCGAGATGCTCCAGGCTCCAGCAGAGGTGGGCAAGATCGATGCGGTACATCGTGGCGCACATGCAGACCACCGGCGAGAGGAAACGGATCTCCTGCTCGGGGTGCGCCGATTCGAGTCGCTTGACGAGGTGGAGCTCGGTGCCGATCGCCCACTTCGTTCCCGGCGGCGCCTGTTCGACCTGACGGAGGATGTAGCTCGTCGAGCCGACGAGATCGGCCTTGTCGACCACCTCCATCGAGCACTCCGGATGGACGAGGATCTTCACTCCGGGGACGCTCTTCCGGATACCGTCGACATGCTCGGGGCGGAACATCGCATGGACGCTGCAGTGACCCTGCCAGAGGATGACCCGGGATTGTTTCAACGCTGATTCGTCATTGCCGCCGAGCCGGGGTTCGTGAGGATTCCAGACGCACATCTCGTCGAGGCCGATCCCCATCGTCCGCGCGGTGTTGCGGCCGAGGTGCTGGTCGGGGAAGAAGAGGACACGGCGGCCGCGGGCGAAGGCCCAGTCGAGGACAGCCCGGGCATTGCTCGAGGTGCAGACGATCCCGCCGTGACGGCCACAGAAGGCCTTCAGGCTCGCGGCGGAGTTGATATAGGTGACGGGGGTAAGGTCGGAGGTGTCGATGACGGTGCCGAGGTCGGCCCAGGCGTCCTCCACCTGGTCGATGGCGGCCATGTCGGCCATCGAGCAGCCGGCGGCCATGTCGGGGAGGACGACGGTCACCCGTCTGCCGCCACGGGCGGCCACCTTCTCGGGGCGGTTGGCGAGGATGTCGGCCGTCTCGGCCATGAAGTGGACGCCGCAGAAGGCAATCGCCTCGCAGTCGTCCCGATCGGCGGCCAAGCGGGAGAGCTGGTAGCTGTCCCCCTGGAAATCGGCGTGGGCGATGACGCCATCCTGCTGGTAATGGTGGCCGAGGATCACGAGACGGCGGCCCATCCGCTGCCGTACCCCTGCGATCCGCGCCGCCAGTTCGGCGTCGGGGAGGGGACGGTAGTCGGCGAATGGCCCCGGGGCCGGAGGGGCGAAGACGTGGCTGCTCATGCCCCGGAGTATAAGCCCGTCGTGCGGGGGTTGCCGCGATCGCTATACTTTCCGCTCGACGGCCGCCGTGGCCGGAGGCTCCCCCGGGAGCCCCCACGGGCCGCCCGGACCCCAATTGGAAGGATGGCTCGATCGATGGCGCGGAAAGTGGTGAATCGCAAGGAGCTGCGGGCGCAGGCCGACGCTGCGGAGGCACGCGATAAGACGGAAGGCAAGAAGGAGAAGGCTCCCAAGGCCGCAAAGGCGGTCAAGGAGAAGAAGGAAAAGGCCCCGAAGGAGCCAAAGACCGCCGCCAAGAAGACCGTCCGTAAGAAGGTCGCCAAGGAAACCCGCCTCAAGGCCTACTGGGGTGTCTTCAACCAGTCGATGAAGCGGCTTGTCCTCTTCGAATATGCCGACAAGAAGGCCGCCGAGAAGAAGGCGTCCGAATTGACCGCGTCGTCGCGGGCAACGCACTTCATCCAGTTGGTGAAGGAAGCGATCGCCGAGTGATGCGGCGGGCGTGACCGACTCTTCTCCAGGAAACCGCTCCATGACAGGCTCCGGGGAGGATCCGCTCACCACGCCCTTCGGCGATCCCGGCGCCCCCTACCCCGACCGATACCCGCCCCGTGGGCGCGCCGCTCGATCGGCGTGGCCCCGGGGCTCGAGGGCCATCGCGGGAGTGGCCTGTCTGTTGGCGATGCTTGCGCTGGCAGGTGCCGGGTGCTCTTCCAAGCCGGCGAGGAAGAAGGGACGGAGCAAGGCGGCGGCGGCACGGGAGCGCGAGGAGCGCCCTCTCGTCGAGGAGCCTGCCCGCAGCGAGCCCAGTGGGATGCCATCAACGGCAGACGCACCTCTCCCTGCAGCGGAGCCGGCGCAGGAAGCGACTCCGGCAGATGGGGCCGGGGCTCGTGATACTCCGGTCGTGGAATCGCCTCCCACCGACACTCCGCCCCCAGCCTCGCTGGGCGAGCGTGTGGACCAGGGATCGGGCGGGAACGGCCCGCGTCCGACATCGCCGCTTGTTGATCCCGATACCGCGATCCCGCTCGATGGCGGTCGTGTCGAAATCTGTTCGCCGGTCGGGTGGACGCGGTCACCGCGCTCGGCCAACTACCTTGTCCGCTATCAGCCCGGTCCGCGAAAAACCTTCCCCTCGATCGTCGTCACCGCCGAGCCTTCCCCGGCGGGCCTCGACAGCGTCGCCACCTCCAACCAGGCAGCACTCGTCGCGGCGATCGCCGCCAAGCTCGCCGAGACGTTCCCGGCCGATGGTCCGGTGAAGCTGATCAAGAAGCCGGCCGCTGCAACCTTCGGAAGCCACCCCGGCGTCGCCTGGGCAATGCCGGGAACGGCAAAGGTGGGGGGCCTCTCCGAGCCGATCGAACGGTTCGCCTACGGCGTCGTCCTCGGCGGGCGGCTCTACACGGTGGAGACACGGGCGCCGAAGGGGAAGCTCGACGATGACGCCAAGGCGGCGGCGAAAGCAGTCGCCGCGACACTCTTCAGGCCCGAAGGGGCTCCGGCCGGGCAGCCGGAAGCGGCGGCAATCCCACCCGGCGCCGAGCCTGCGGCCACGCCGGAGTGAGCCACCGCGGCGTTCAGGCGTACGGGCTCTTCCAGTCGCCCCAGGCCTTCAAATAGCGGGCCAGGCCGGGCGTCGCGGCCGATTTCTCCTCGATCCATTTCCGCGTCTCCTCGATGAGAACATGCTCCTTTTCGAGAGAAAGCTCGCCGGCCAGGACGCGCGACCGGAGGAAGATGAAATAGGTGTCGAGGACGTCGCCACGGCAGTAGTCGTGGATGTCGGCGGCGCGGCCGGAGTCCCACAGGTCCTGCACCATATAGCCCGCCACATCCTGCTTCCCGGGCTTGCCGATCAGGTTGGCCGCCAGCGACAGCCCACCCTGGAAGCGACTCGCACCGCTATTGGTAAGCCATTCGTGGAGATCGAGGTGCGCCGCCATGTTGTAGCGATAGCGCGGCTGGTCGAAGTTGCGTTTGTCTTCGGCATACCAGTCGGGGATCGAGAGCCCGTAGCGGAAGGCACAGAGCTCAAGCAGCGGCACGTCGAAGCCGCGGCCGTTGAACGTCACAAGACACGGCCTTCCATACCTCCGCCAGCCCTCCCAGAAGAGACGCGCGATCTCGGGCGGACGCGATTTCTCCTCGTCGAGGGCGACCAGATCAATGAGCCGGTAGTCGGCCGCCACCCGCGCGATGACCAGCGACACAGGGAGTTGGAAGGTGTAAGGGATGAAGTCCTTCCCCTGTTCCGCCATCAATTCCGCCCGCCACCGGGCAATGGCCGCCGCCGGCGAGAGCTTTTCCTCCGGATACCGCAACCGCGACACAAGGGCGCCGTCGGAGACGCTCTCGATGTCGAAGACGAAGTAGGCGGTGTCGCGCTTCACGGGGGGAGCGGGGGGCAAGTGTCGAATCCTTTCGCGTGTTGACACGCCGTTCGTTCCCGGCACTACTGCCGGGCAAGCGGATGCTTGAGCGGCAGCCAAGCGCCGCCGGCCTTGCTCGAGGCGACCGACTGCTCGATGAAATACATCCCCTCCACGCCATCGTGGATGTTGGGATAGATCGTGTTGGTGCGCTCGAACGTCTTGCCGGCGATCGCCATCTCCATCGCGTCGTAGGTGGCGCGGTAGACGTTGGCGAAGGCCTCGAAGAAGCCCTCCGGATGCCCCGAGGGGAGCCGGCAGGCGGCCTGTGCGGGGGCGCTCGTGTAGGGGGCGTTGGGATCGCGGGTGTAGATCTGGTGGGGATGGCCGTTTTTGCGGATGAAGAGCTGGTTGGGGTTTTCCTGGTGCCATTCGAGGCTCGCGAGCGTCCCGTCGATCTCGATCCGGACGTCGTTCTCCCGGCCGTGGCTGATCTGCGAGGCAGTGACGGTGCCCAAGGCGCCGTTGCCGTAGCGAATGACGGCGTGGCCATAGTCGTCGAGCGGCCGCGGCGGTTCGAAGACCTTCAGATGGCAGCTGATCGAGTCGGGGAGGAGGCCGGTCATGTAACGGCCGAGGTTGTAGGCGTGGGTGCCGATGTCGCCGAAGCAGCCGGCGGCGCCGCTCTTGGTCGGGTCGGTCCGCCAGGCAGCCTGCTTCTGCCCCTCGCTCTCGAGCCGGCTCCGCAGCCAGCCCTGAATGTAGGTGGCACGGATCGCCTGGATGTCGCCAAGCTCGCCGGAGAGGATCATCTGACGCGCCTGCCGGACGAGCGGATAGCCGGTGTAGTTGTGCGTGACAGCGAAGACGACGTTCGAGCCCCTGACGAGCGCGGCAAGCTCCTCCGCCTCGGCGAGGGTGAGGGTCATCGGCTTGTCGCAGATACAATGGAAGCCCGCCTCGACCGCGGCCCGGGCGACCGGGAAGTGCATGTGGTTGGGGGTGGCGATGGAGACGAAGTCGATCCGCTTGTCGGCCGGGAGCTTCCGCTCGGCGTCGAACATCTCCTGATACGAGCCGTAGGCCCGCGAGGGGTCGATGTCGTAGTCGGCGGCACTCGCCTTGGCGCGGGCCGGATCGCTCGACAGCGCTCCGGCGACGAGGGCGGCCCGGTTGTCGAGCACGGCGGCGGTGACATGCACCCGGCCGATGAACGACCCCTGCCCACCCCCGACGATCGCCATCCGCAGCTTCCGACCCAAGCTCCCGTTGGTGGCCATGCCCTGCTCTCTCCTCGCATCGCGTGTGCTGGTCATTCGGAGCCGGCGTGGCCGCCAGTTCCCCCTTCACCCGGGCGCCGAATCGAGCGGCGCCACAAGCGGGCAGAATCTATCACACGCAGAAGCATGACTGGAGGGGGAAGGCTCGAGGCGGTGGAGAAAGAGCCGAATAGCCATGGGGCGATCGCCGACCGGGAGAACCCCCGGCGTTGGGGTCGGCCGCCGACGTGAAAAGAGGTCCCCGGTTGCTTTTTGCACGGACAGCCGGGCCCACAGCCCGAACCGTTGCCCCACACCCCGCCGAGGCCCTACCATGGCTGTCACGATCGACAGGCGAGGTGCCGCCGATTGTTTCCGCCGAAAAATTCCGGCCAAGCGTCCGTCGGACAAGCCGCGGGACGACGAGGGTATCCATGGGTTTCGCTGATCGACGCTACGCCCAGCCAGACCGTTCGTGGCGGGGATCGTCCGGCCGGGGTGACTGGACCGCGGTGACGACGATCATCGTCCTCAACCTCGCGATCTGGGTGGCGGCGCTCGTCGCGGCGCGCGATCTGCCGATCAACGATTGGCTGGCGATGCGGGGCGATCTCCCCCGCCACCTCCTCCAGTC